>DATISQ010000143.1:0-5661 GCA_035581905.1 Cryobacterium sp. | reverse complement strand
GCCGCTCCGGCCGTTGGTGCCGACCCTGCTGTGCCGCCGCCGCCGGCCTTCGCCGACTACCCCGCGGGCACGCTCGACACGGCCGTGGCCGCTCGCGCGCGCCTCAGCGTCGCCGCGGTGCCGGACCTGCAGCTGCTGCCGGACGGGCAGACCATCGGGCAGTGGGCGATCACCCTGGCCGAACTCGCGGTGGCCAGCCTGGCCGCCGGGCGGAGCGCCATCCTGGTCGTGCCGGACTACCGCGACCAGGACCAGCTGCAGGCCGCCCTCGACCTGCTGGCCCCGGCCGGTTCGGTCAGCCGCGTCGACGCGCGCCAGCCGAACCCGGACCGCTACCGGGCCTTCCTGGCCGCCCTCGCCCCGGCGCCCCGGATCGTGCTCGGCAATCGGTCGGCCGTGTACGCGCCGGCCCACGACCTCGGACTGATCGCGCTCTTCGACGACGGCGACCCGCTGCACGGCGAACCGCTCAGCCCCTACGTGCACGCCCGCGACGCCGCCCTCGTGCGCCAGGGGCAGTCCGGCTGCGCCCTCGTCTTCCTCGGCCACTCCCGCACCGTCGAGGTGCAGCGGCTGGTCGAACTGGGCTGGCTCACCGCGGTGCACCCCGCGAAGAACCGGCATCCGCGCGTCATTCCCACCGACTTCCAGGCCGAGCCCGACCAGCAGGCCCGTGCCGCGCGCATCCCGACGGCAGCGTGGCGGGCCGCCAAGGAGGCGCTCGCCCACGGCCCCGTGCTGGTGCAGGTGGCCAGCCCCGGTTACGCGCCGATGCTCGCCTGCCAGGGCTGCAAGAAGGCCGCCCGCTGCACCACCTGCCAGGGACCGCTCGCCCTGGCCTCGAAGAACTCCACCCCGTCCTGCCGCTGGTGCGGGGCACTGGCCGCGAACTGGAGCTGTACGCACTGCGAGGGGCGAGCCCTGAGAGTCGTCACCCTCGGCACCGGGCGCACCGCGGAAGAACTCGGCCGGGCATTCCCCGGCGCGCGCATCATCGTCGCCGACGGCGACCACCCGCTGCAGCATCTCGGTGACGCCCCGGCCCTGGTGATCGCCACCCGCGGGGCCGAGCCCATCCCCACCGGCGGTTACCGCGCCATCCTGCTGCTCGACGGTGAACGGATGCTCGCCCGGGAATCCCTGCGGGTGGGGGAGGACTGCCTGCGCTGGTGGTCCAACGCCTCGGCCCTCGCTGCCCCGGGCGCCGCCGTGGTGCTGGTCGGGGTGGGCGGGCTCGTCGCCCGGGCTCTCAATTCCTGGCAGCCCGAGATGCTCGCCGCGTCGGAACTGGCCGATCGGCGCCAGCTGCGGTTCCCGCCTGCGGTGCGGGCGGCATCCGTCACCGGCACTGACGCCGACGTCGCCGCGGCGTTGGCGGACATCGCGGGGATGGACGGCGTCGACGTGCTCGGCCCGGTCACCACGGAGGAGCCGCTCGTGCGCGCGATCGTGCGGTTGCCGTACGCCAGCGGCGACGAGGTGGCCCGCGCGCTCAAAGCCGCGATCGTGCGGAACGCCGCCCGCCGCCGGCGCCCGAAGGGGGCGGCCTTCCGCCCCGCGCCTACACTCAAAGTACGATTCGACGACCCGGAGGTGCTCTAAATGAAACTCGTCTTCGCCGGCACGCCCCAGGCGGCTGTGCCCAGCCTGGTCGCCCTGGCCCGGTCCCACCACGACCTGTCGGCCGTGATCACCCGGTCGGATGCCCCGCTCGGCCGCAAACGCGTGCTCACCCCGTCGCCGCTCGCCCAGGCCGCCGCGGAGCTCGGGCTGCCTGTGCTGAAGGCCAACCGCCTCGACGAGGCCGCGACCGCGGAAATCGCCGCGCTACAGCCCGACCTCGGCGTGATCGTCGCCTACGGCGGGCTCGTGCGCGAACCGCTCCTGTCGGTGCCCCGGCTGGGCTGGATCAACCTGCACTTCTCGCTGCTGCCGCGCTGGCGCGGCGCCGCTCCCGTGCAGCGCGCCCTCATCGCCGGCGATGAGCTGACCGGTGCCGCCGTGTTCCAACTGGTGCCCGAACTCGACGCCGGCGCCGTGTTCGCGCTTGTCACGCAGGCGATCGCCGAGAACGACACGGCGGGCAGCCTGCTGCGGGACCTCAGCGACAGCGGCGCGCGCCTGCTGCTGGAGGTGATCGACGCCCTCGAGGTCGGCGGAATCCAGGCGACCCCGCAGGCCGGGCCGGTCACCCTGGCCCCCAAGCTGACCCTCGCGGATGCCCGCATCGACTGGTCCGAACCGGCCGTCGCCGTGCGCAACCGGGTGCGCGGGGTCACCCCGGAACCGGGCGCGTTCACGGTGCTCGGCGACGCCCGCCTCAAACTTCTGGACGTTGCCCTGACCCAGGGAGCCGAGCCCCAACCGGCCGGCCTGATCCGAGAGACCGATAAGAAAGTGCTGATTGGAACGGGGACCGAGCCGCTCGAGCTGGTCATCGTGCAACCGGCCGGAAAGACACAGATGACGGCAATCGACTGGTGGCGTGGCGTGAATCGGACGGAGGTGGTCGCCTCATGAGCGGCGACCGCGGCCAGGGCCGGCAGCAGGGCGGACGGCAGCAGGAGCGACCGCGCCCCCAGACCGACTTCGTGCAGCCGGCCCGGCGGGTGGCCTACGAGGTCATCGCCGCCGTGCGGGAATCCGACGCCTACGCGAACCTGCTGCTGCCCACCCGCATCAAACGGGCCGCGCTCAGCACCGCGGATGCTGCGCTGGCCACCGAACTGACCTACGGCACCCTGCGCATGCAGGGCTTCTACGACCGGGTGATCGCCGACGCGGCCGGTCGGCCCGTCACCGCGATCGACCCGGCCATCCTGGACGTGCTGCGTCTCGGCGCGCACCAGCTGCTCGCCACCCGGGTGGCCACCCACGCCGCCGTGAACGAATCCGTCGAACTCGCCCGCCAGGTGGGCTCCCGCGCCGCCACCGGCTTCACCAACGGGGTGCTGCGCACCATCTCCCGCTCCAGCGCCGAGGAGTGGCGTGAGCGCGTGCTCAACGAAGCCGGCGGCGACGACGACCGCCTCGCCGCCGAACACTCGCACCCGGTGTGGGTGGTGCGGGCGTTCCGCCAGTCGCTACGCCTCGAAGGCCGTGAGGCCGAGCTCGATGAGCTGCTGGCCGCCGACAACGCAGCGCCGAAGGTGAACATGGTGATCCTGCCCGGCCTCAGCAACACCGAGGACACCGACGGGCTCGGCGTTGCCAACGACTTCTCGCCCACCGGCTTCGTGCTGGCCGGCGGCGACCCCGTGCACCTGATGCAGGACAGCGGCGGCCGGCTCCGGGTGCAGGATGAGGGATCCCAGCTGGCGGCCCTCACCCTCAGCCGGGCCCGCCCGGTGACGCCGGGGGAGCGCTGGCTCGACCTGTGCGCCGGCCCCGGCGGCAAGGCCGCACTGCTCGCCGCCGAAGCGCTGGCCGGCGGGGCCAGCCTCGTCGCCAACGAGCTCGTCCCGGCCCGCGCCACCCTCGTGCGGAAGGCGCTGGCCGCCGTGCCGGCCGAGGTGCCGGTCTGGGAAGAGGACGGCACCCGGTTCGGCGCCGATCACCCCGGGGAATTCGACCGCATCCTGCTTGACGCCCCCTGCACCGGGCTCGGCGCGCTGCGCCGGCGTCCGGAGGCCCGCTGGCGCAAGCAGCCCAAGGACGTCGCCGAACTCTCCGACCTGCAGTCCGGCCTGATCCACGCGGCCCTCGGCGCGCTCAAGCCGGGCGGAGTGCTGGCCTATGTCACCTGCTCGCCGCACATCGCGGAGACTCGCGGGATCGTGGCCACCGCGCTCAAGAAATGGGACGGCCGCGTGCGCACCCTCGACACGGCGTCCGTGTTGCAGGGGCTGAGCAGTTCCGAACTCGACCTGCCCGGCGACGGGGGCAGCGTGCAGCTCTGGCCGCACCGGCACGGCACCGACGCCATGTTCATCACCCTGCTCGAGCGCACGGAGTAGCAGCGCGGCCCGTGCCCGGGCCGGAGTCGCTGCCGGGCCTCGATCCACCGGGGCCCACCGCAGTAGGGTGAAGGCATGGTCACCCGGATTAACCCCAGCATCCTCGCCGCCGACTTCGCCAATCTCGAACGGGATCTGGGGCGCATCCGCACCGCTGACCTCGTTCACGTCGACATCATGGACAACCACTTCGTGCCGAATCTGACGTTCGGCCCGCCCGTCGTCGACCGCCTCGCCCAGGTTTCGCCGCTGCCCTTCGACCTGCACCTGATGATCGAGAACCCGGAACGCTGGGCACCCGGCTACGCCGAGGCCGGTGCGTTCTCGGTCACCTTCCACGCCGAGGCCACCACCAACCCGGTCGGCCTGGCTCGCAAGCTGCGCTCGATCGGCGCCCGGGCCGGCATCGCGCTCAAGCCCGGCACGGCGATCGAGCCCTATCTCGAGCTGCTGCCCGAATTCGACCAGGTGCTGGTGATGACCGTCGAACCCGGCTTCGGCGGGCAGAGCTTCATGCCCTCCACCATGCGGAAGCTCCGCACCCTGTCGGACGCCGTGAAGAAATCCGGCCTGGATGTCTGGCTGCAGGTCGACGGCGGCATCACCGAAGACACCATCGTGATCGCCGCCGAGGCCGGGGCGAACACGTTCGTCGCGGGCTCCAGCGTGTTCAAGGCCGCGGACCCGGCGAAGCAGATCGCCCTGCTGCGCGCCGCCGCGACCGAACACCAGCACGCGCACTAGTACCCTAGAGAAGTGAAGACTTTTGACGAACTGTTCGCTGAACTGAGCGACAAAGCACGGACCCGCCCCGACGGCTCGGGGACCGTGCGCGAACTCGACGCCGGCGTGCACGCCATCGGCAAGAAGATCGTCGAAGAAGCCGCCGAGGTCTGGATGGCCGCCGAGTTCCAGAGCGACGACGAAACCGCCGCCGAGATGAGCCAGCTGCTGTACCACGTGCAGGTGATGATGCTGGCGAAGGGGCTGACCCCCGCCGACCTGTACCGACATCTGTGACGCGTCATCCCAGAAACCCCCACCCGGTTCACCCCGTGAGACTTGATTGCCTGAACCTGAAGACGCAGAGAGTGCCCAAATGCTGAGAATCGCCGTGCCCAACAAGGGTTCGTTGTCCGAGACCGCCGCGCAGATGCTGTTCGAGGCCGGCTACACCGGCCGTCGCGACCCGCGCGACCTCGTTGTCGCCGACCCCCGCAACGATGTGGAATTCTTCTACCTGCGGCCCCGCGACATCGCCACCTACGTGGGCTCCGGAGCCCTCGATGTCGGAATCACCGGCCGCGACCTGCTGCTCGACTCGGGCTCCACCGCCCAGGAGATCGCCAGCCTCGACTTCGGCGACTCCACCTTCCGCTTCGCCGGCCCGCATGGCCGGTTCACCGACCTGGCCGATCTCTCGGGCCTCCGCGTCGCCACCAGTTACCCCGGACTGGTCGAGGCCTTCCTCGCCGTGCACGATGTGAGCGTGACCCTGGTCACCCTGGACGGCGCGGTCGAGTCCGCCGTGCAGCTGGGCGTGGCGGATGCCGTCGCCGACGTCGTGTCCACCGGGTCCACCCTGCGCAAGGCGGGCCTCGAGATCTTCGGCCCGGTCATCCTGCAGTCCACGGCCGTGCTGATCAGCTCCGAGAACAACCAGCCCGGCATCGCGACGCTCCTGCGCCGGCTGCAGGGCGTGCTC
>DATISQ010000142.1:0-6499 GCA_035581905.1 Cryobacterium sp. | reverse complement strand
GCGCAACCTGGCTCCGCTCGGTTTCGAGATCGTCGTCGCCACCGGGGCGACGGATGCCGTCACCGGCGCCGACATCATCACCACCTGCACCGCGGACAAGGCGAACGCCACCGTGCTCACCGACGCCATGGTCGCCCCCGGGGTGCACATCAACGCCATCGGCGGCGACTGCCCGGGCAAGACCGAGCTCGACGCGGCCATCCTGCACCGCGCCGACGTTTTCGTGGAATTCACCGCACAGACCCGCATCGAGGGCGAAATCCAGCAGATGCACCCCGATTTCCCCGTCACCGAGATCTGGCAGGTGCTCCTCGGCGAGGCCTCCGGCCGAACCTCGGCCGAGCAGATCACGGTCTTCGACTCCGTCGGCTTCGCCATCGAGGACTTCTCCGCGCTCCGTTTCCTGCAGGATGCCGTCGACCAAACCCGGTTCTACACCGACATCGACCTCGTCGCCGACCCCGATGACCCGAAGGACCTCTTCGGACTGGTCACCGCGGGCGCGCCCGTTCTCGTCTGACCCGGGTGTCCGTCCAGGCCCCGTCGTCAGTGGTGCTGATCCGGCCGCACTTCTTCTCGCCCAACCCGGAAACGGCCCACGACAACGCGTTCCAGTCGCGGGACGCCGGACACGACGCCGCCCTGGTGGCCGAGGCCGCCTACGCCGAGGTGACCGAGGTGGCCGGCGCCCTGGAGGCGCAGGGCATCGCGGTGCACCTGTTCGACGACGACGGACCGGGCCGCCCCGACAGCGTGTTCCCCAACAACTGGATCTCGACCCACGCCGGGGGACACGTGGCGCTCTACCCGATGCATGCGCCGAACCGGCGCACCGAACGCCGGGGTGACATCGTCGAGATGCTGAAGCAGCGCTACCGCGTGCAGGACGTCGTCGACTATTCCGGGCTCGAACTCGACGACGTCTTCCTCGAGGGAACCGGCGCGATGGTGCTCGACCATGCGGCGCGCATCGCCTATGTGGCCCGGTCGCGGCGGGCCGACCCGATCGCGCTCGAACGGTTCTGCACCAACTTCGGCTACGAGCCCATCGTCTTCGACGCGTCGGACGAGAACGGCACCCCGATCTATCACACCAACGTGATGATGTGCATCGCCACGGATTTCGCCCTGGTCGGGCTCGACCTGATCGAGTCGCCCGCCCGGCGCAGCCACGTCGTGGAGCGCCTGGCCGCGCAGGATCGCCAGGTCGTCGACCTCGACCGGGACCAGATCCGCAACTACGCCGGCAACGCGATCGAACTGCACGGCCGGAACGGACGGCTGCTGGCGCTCTCGCGCCGCGCCCTCGCCAGCCTGTCTGCAGTGCAGCGCCGAATCATCGAGCAGAGCTGCACGATCCTGCCGCTGGACGTGCCGACGATCGAACTCGCCGGCGGCTCAGTGCGGTGCATGCTCGCCGGGGTCCACCTCGACCGTCGCTCCGCGCTGATCAGTCCGGTCGCCGCGCCCTGAGAAGCCTCTGGGCGAGTGCCGTCGAGGCTTCGAGGGTTCTGGCTGCTCACGAGGAATTCACGTCCACCAGATCGGCATTTAGGCAATCCCGCCACCCCGCGTTGCCAGCACTTTGCCAGCTATAAATGAGGATTTATCCAGAAAGCGCAGGGAGTATGGCTCCTGCGCCCGGCCGGAACCCCGACCGTGGAACGTCGAACAAGAACCGTGAGCGCAGCCGCGCGTGCGATTCGCCCTGTGAAAGTTATGCAAAACTCTGATTCCTCTTCGTCTCTGTCCGACCTTTTCCCCGATTCAGCCCCTGATTCAAACACCACGCCGATTGCTGCGGAAGCCGCGATCGGCACCGACTCCGGCTCCGCCCGCCATCAGGAAACGCCTCGCAGGCGTGGGCACGGCCGCCTGCTGACGGTCGGCGTCCTGATCGCCGTCGGCGCCGTCATTGGAAGCGGGTTCTCCGCTCAATCCGCCGCTCAAGCCGCGGCGGCTGCAGGAAAAGAGCGCGTTGCCGCCACCGCTGAACTGGCGGCGACCGCCGGCCCTCACCCCGAGCAGTCCGGCAGCCTCGAGGTCGTCGTCCCGGCCCACGCCGCCGCGAGCGCCCGCACCACCCTCGCCGGCGCCAACACTGTGATCGCGGCGGCTCAGGGCAAGACGGATGCGACGGCCCTCTCCAACACCGTCGCCTCGCTCAGCGACTACACGCTCCTGGCCCCCCAGCGGGTCTTCAATCTTGTGGCGCAGGTCAAAGCCGAATCCGAGGTCGTGAGGGCTTCGACCGCGGAGGTCGACCGCGTCGCCGCAGAGAAGGCCGCTGCTGCCGCTGCCGCCCAGGCCGCCGCGGAGGCTCAGGCTGCGGCGCAGGCCCAGGCTGCCGCGGAGGCTCAGGCTGCCGCTCAGGCGCAGGCTGTCGCTCAGGCCCAGGCCGCCGCCAAGGCCAAGGCTGCCGTCCCCGCTCCGGCTCCGAAACCGGCCGCACCCAAGCCGGCCGCACCGGCACCTGCGCCGGCCCGCCCTGCCGCTCCCACCAATCCCAGCGGAGCCCAGGCCATCGCCCGCGACATGATGGCGTCCAAGTACGGCTGGGGTGCCGATCAGTTCGGATGCCTGGTCAGCCTGTGGAACAAGGAGTCCGGCTGGAACGTGAACGCCTACAACGCCTCGAGCGGCGCCACCGGCATCCCGCAGGCCCTGCCCGGCAGCAAGATGGCGACGGCCGGCGCCGACTGGGCGACCAACCCGGCGACCCAGATCTCCTGGGGTCTGAGCTACATCGCGGAGCGCTACGGCAGTCCCTGTGCAGCCTGGAACAAGTCGGTCGCCTCGGGCTGGTACTGAGTAGTTCACAAGTACGATAGTTCAGGTCGAAAACAGTAGGATTACCTGAGCTAAGCTCGAATAAAGTTCTCATGCATGATAGAATTTCGGTCATGGAGAACCTCAGAAATGAGAGCACCACAACCTGCGGGCGGCCCGTCGTCGCCTCGCTCGTCGCCGAGTTCGCCGCCGCTTCACCTGTCGAGTCCGATGCCGACCCTTTCGTCGATATCCGGGGTTTTGATAGCCGGGACGTTGATATCGAGGACGTTGATATCGAAGACGTTGATATCGAAGAGCTTGACGACGGCGGCGAGCTCGGCGTCGTGACGGCCGAGACCTCTGGTGACGCCGCGTCCCTCGACCGGCGAATGCGCGTCCTCGCCGAGTTGGGGTCGGCGGCCGCCGCCGCCGACCGCCTGCTCGCCGCGGTGTCGGCGGCGCGGGCCGAGGCCGTAGACGAGGTGCGAGCCTGGTGTCTCGCCAATGAGCTCGCCGCCGAGCGCGATCGCTCCCGCCGGGCGGCTGTGGCCCAGGCCGTCGAGCAGGGGCTCACGGCAGATACCGACGCCGCCGCCGTCAGTGCCGCCGATGCCGCCGCCGTCAGTGCCGCCGACAGCGGCGCCGTGTCGGCCGGCGTGCCCGGTTCCCGGTGGGACGCCCTCGAAATCGCCTACCGCACCGCGATCTCCGAGCTCGCCTGCGCACTGCACATCTCGCAGTCCTCGGCTGCCAACCTGATGGCTCAGAGCGAGGCCCTCAGCGGCCCGTTCGCGGCCAGCCGTAATGCCCTGGCGGCCGGCCAGATCAGTTACGCGCACGCGCGGGTCCTGATCGAGCAGGCGAGTTCCCTGCCGGAGGCGGCCCGCGCCGCCTTCGAGGCGGAGCTGCTGCCCCAGGCGAAGAGGCTCACCGCCCCGCAGTTCGACCGTACGGCCCGCCGCGTGCGGGAGAAGACGCATCCGGAATCGATCACCGTGCGCCGCACCCGGAGCCAGGCCGACCGCACCCTCGTGTTCGAGCCGGGCGCCGACGGTATGGGCTGGCTGCACAGCTACCAGCAGCTGCCGGTCGCCCAGGCGATCTTCCACCGAGTCAGCGAGATGGCCGCCAGCCTGCAGGGCCCCGACGAGCCGCGCACCCTGGCCCAGCTGCGAGCGGATGTCCTCGCGGCCCTGATGGTCGACGGGGTCACTCCCGCGGGCCTCGGCCGGGGCGTCCGTGCCACCGTGAACGTGACGGTCCCCGTGCTTACCCTCCTCGGCCGCAGCGACGAGCCGGGCCACCTCGAGGGGTGCGGGCCGATCGACCCCGAGACTGCCCGCGAACTGGCGGCCGGAGCGCCGAGCTTCACTCGCATCCTCGTTCATCCCGAGACCGGCGTGATGCTGTCGGTGGGCCGAAATCAGGTCCGGGTGCCGAAAGACCTTCGGCGGCTGCTCGTGATTCGCGACGAAACCTGCCGATTCGCCGGCTGCAACCGGCCGGCGGCCCGCGCCGAGATGGACCACACCCACGAATGGAACGATGACGGCATCACCCGGTACGACAACCTCGCCAGCCTCTGTGCGCCCGACCATCGGTTGAAAACCCCAACCACCTGGACGGTGACCCAGCTTCCGGGCGGGGTGCTCGCCTGGACCGCGCCCAGCGGTCTCCACTACCGGTCTGATCCGGCCGTACCCTTCGAGCCTCCCGGCGTTGTCGCAGATCCGCCGCCCTTCTGAGGCGCACGGTTCTGAGGCGCACGGTTCCCGGGCGCACGGTGAAAAACCCGAGGCCACGCCAGGGCGTAGCCTCGAGCCATGAAACGTGCTCTCGCGGTTGCCCTGGTGTCGGCCCAGTTCCTGCTGCTCCTCGCGCTGGCCCTCCTGCCGCACGGCCCGCTGTGGCCGGTGAACCTCGCCGTTGTCGTGGCCGCGATCGTGCTCGCCCTGGTGGGCGCCGTGTTCGCCGTGCTCGGAGTGCTCGGCCTCGGGCCGGCCCTCACCGCCAGCCCGATTCCGCGAGAGCACGCGCCGCTGGTCACCCATGGGGTCTACGGCCTCGTGCGCAGCCCCATCTACACCGGTCTGATGACCGGCGGCGTCGGCCTGGTCCTGTTCGGCGCCTCGGTCTGGCACATCGCGGTCTGGTTCACCCTGGTGCTGCTGCTGTCCGGCAAGGCCCGCTGGGAAGAACGGATGCTCGTGGCCGAGCACCCCGACTACGCGGTCTACGGCGCCCGCGTCGGTCGCTTCCTGCCCGGGGTGGGCCGGCTGAAGCCCTGAGCCCGTAAGCGGTCCGTAAGCAGTCCGTAAGCAGTCCGTAAGACCTGACGGGCCCCGCATCGGCAACGATGGAAACAGAAGTCAAGAGACACTCTCGGTGAGAGCCGTGGCCAAAGGATTCCCATGAACCTGCACAAAATCGTCACCACGCTGGCCCTGACCATCGCGGTGGCCGTCGGGGTGAGCGGCTGCGCCGGCACAGCCGACAGCCAGCCCGACAGCCAGCCCGGCAGCCAGTCCGACAGCCAGTCCGACACGTCGGCAGCCCCGACCGCGCCGACGGCCGAGGCGGAAGTCACCCCCGGGGCCGCCGCCGGGGCCTACGTCGATTATTCCGACGGAATCGTCGCGAAAACCGCGGGTACCAAGGTGCTCTTCTTCTACGCCCCCTGGTGCCCGAATTGCCGGGCGCTGGAGAAGGACATCAACGCGAGCCCGATCCCGGCCGGACTCACCATCATCAAGGTCGACTTCGACACCGCCACCGAACTCCGTCAGAAGTACGGAGTCACCCTGCAGACGACCGTGGTCTACGTCGACGACGACGGCTCCGAGCTCGGCAAGAAGATCCTCGCCGAAGATCCCAGCCTCGACGCGCTCGTCGCGGCCTCCCCATAATGGAGGGTCTGCTCCTGGTCAGCCTGGCCGCGGGCATCCTGACCGTCGCTGCCCCCTGCGTGCTGCCGCTCCTGCCCGTGATCGTGGGCGGATCGATTGTGAGTGAGGATGCCGACCCGCGTCGGGCGCGGCTGCGACCGCTGGTCATCGCTTCCTCCCTCGCCGTCAGCGTGGTCGCATTCACCCTGCTGCTCAAGGCGACCACGGCATTGCTGGGGATACCGCCGCAAGTGTGGTCGGTGATCGCCGGCGGCATCGTCGTGCTGCTGGGCCTGAACCTGCTGTTCCCGGCTCTGTGGGAGCGGGTGTCATCCGCCCTCGGCCTGCAGAACCGCAGCAACCGCGCCTTGGACGCGTCGATCGGGCGACAGAGCCTGGGCGGGGATATCCTCACGGGGGCGGCGCTCGGACCGGTCTTCAGCAGTTGCAGTCCTACCTACGCGCTCATCGTCGCGACCGTGCTGCCGGTGTCCTTCGGCGAGGGACTGCTCTACATCGTCATCTACGCGGCCGGACTCGCGGGCACGCTGATGCTCGTCGCCTACCTCGGCCGTTCCTTTGCCAAACGGCTGGGCTGGCTCGCCGACCCGGCAGGATGGTTCCGCCGCACCATCGGCGTCGCCTTCATCCTGGTCGGGATCGCAGTGTTGTTCGGGCTCGACAAGACGCTGCAGACGTTCGTCCTCGACCTCGGCTGGTACGACCCGATCGCCGACCTCGAGGGGTTCCTGCGCGGCTGAGCCGCGCGATCAAGCCGTACCGGCTAGAGGAAGACCAGAACGAGGCGCACGACGACAGCCAGAATCGCGGCGCCCGACAGC
>DATISQ010000141.1:0-2357 GCA_035581905.1 Cryobacterium sp. | reverse complement strand
CAGAGCCCCCTGTGGGAATCGGACCCACTACCTCTTCCTTACCAAGGAAGTGCTCTACCAATGAGCTAAGGGGGCGAAGCATCCGCTTGAGCGAAAACTAAGCCGCATTTCGGCAACCGGTAAATATTATCACCAAGTTGGCCTGCCCGATGACCGCGGGGCGGAATCGGGCAGCACGACCCCCGGCAGCGACCAGGCGGTGAAGCTCGGCCCGTCCGTTTCCAGACGGATGCGCCCGCCCGCCACGCGCAGTGCGGCGTCCCCCAGGAGCCGGGTCGGCACCCCCGCGACGGCCCCGTCCGGCAGGGTCACCGCGCACGCGGCGCGGGCCGCGACCAGCAGCACCGACTCCTCCGCGCACTCGCGCACGTAGACGAGGACATCCGCGTCCACCTGCACCCAGCGCATCCCGCCGACGTTCAGGGCCGGGTGGGCGGTGCGCAGGTGGATCAGCGCCGCATACAGGTCGATCGTGGCTGCCACCTCGGGGTCGCCCGCGGTGCCCCAGGGCATGGGGGTGCGCGAGCCCTCGCCGTCGTCGCCGACCAGACCGAATTCGTCGCCGGCGAAGACCACCGGGATGCCCGGCAGGGTCGCGCTCAGCCCGAAGGCCACGGCCACTCCCCCGTCGATCGCGTGAGTGCGAAAGCGGGGCGTGTCGTGCGTGTCGAGCGCGTTCATCGTGGCCAGGCGGGTGCGCCAGGGGTAGCCGGCCGTGAACCGCACGTGGGCGTCCACGAACGCGCGCCCGTCGGACTGCGGGATGGTGCCGTAGGGCAGCCCGAAGAACGACGAGGGGCGGTCCGGCTCCGAGAGCCAGCTCCACACCGGGCGGGTGAAGGTCGTGTAGGTCATCGCGCCGTGCCAGCCGTCGCCCTGGAAGTCGGCCGAGGCGTCGTTGGTCGATTCGCCGAGCAGGATCGTGTCGGGGTTCTCCGCGATCATGGTGCGACGGATGGTCTGCCGCACCTCTGCGTTCAGGTCCTCCCCCTGCAGGCGGCCGGTCATGTTCGCCACATCGATGCGCCAGCCGTCGAGGTGGTACGGGGCCCGCAGCCACTTCGCGACCACCGACTCCGGTCCCTCGATGAACCGGCGGCGGAGCTCCGGCGAAGTCCAGTTGAACTTCGGCAGGCTGGGCACGTCGAGCCAGGACGCGTAGTGCTCGTGCTGCTCGTCGAGCCAGTAGTAGAAGGCGCTCTCGGCGGCCTCCGGGGTGCGGTGCGCGGCCCGGAACCACTCGTGCTGAGCACCGGAGTGGTTCGAGGTGAGGTCGCCGATCACCTTGAAGCCCCGCTCGTGGGCGGCCTCGACCAGCCGCACGAGGGCCGCGTCGCCGCCCAGCGCCGGTTCGACCTCGTCGAAGCTCTGCGCGTCGTAGCGGTGGCTCGAGCCGGCCGGGAACACGGGGGTCAGGTCGAGCAGGGTGACGCCGAGGCGTTCGAGGTGGTCCAGGTGCAGCGCGATGCCGTCGAGGTCCCCGCCGTAGAACTGGTGCGCGCGGGCCGGCTGGTCTGCGGCCACCGGGTCGTCCCATGCCGCGGGGAGGCCCCAGGCCGGCTTCTCGCGCAGCGCGGCGGCCGGGGAGCGCCCGAAACGGTCCGGGAAGATCTGGTACATCACGGTCGCGGCGGCCCAGCGAGGCGGTGCCGGGTAGCTGAGCAGCTTGAAGTCTTCCGCGTCCAGCGTCTCGAAGTTGTGCGCCCCGGCGGCATTCAGCCACCAGTGGCCGCCGTCGGCCCGGCTGATCAGGAACCGGTAGCCGTTGACCGGGTTCAGGATCTCGACCTCGGCCTCCCACCACTGCCAGCCGTCCGCCGCGCCGAGCAGCCGGGCCTGGCGGAAGCGCGGTTCCCGGTCGGGCGTCGAGCGCAGGTGCACGGATGCGACGGCGCCCCACGCCTCCGGCACCCGCGCCCGCACGCTCACCGTGTCGCCCGGCCGGGGAGCCTGGTCGGAGACATACAGCGCCGACCCGTCGTGGTGCGGAAGCATGCGGGCCCTACTTCACCGATCCGGCGGTGAGGCCGCCGACGATGTACTTCTGCAGCCACAGGAACAGGGCCATCACGGGCAGGGCCGCGAGCACGGCGCCGGCTGCGAAGACCGAGTAGTTGCTCGAGAACTCCTGGGACACGAACTGGTAGAGGCCCACCGCGAGGGTCTGCTTCTCGGGCGTGATCAGCACGATGCTGGCGATCACGAACTCGTTGGTCGTGCCCACGAACGAGAGCAGCCCGACCACGGCGAGGATCGGCGCGACCAGCCGCAGGATGATCGTGAAGAAGATCCGGGCGTGCCCGGCCCCGTCGATCTTCGCGGCCTCGTCGATCGACGCCGGGATCGTGTTGAAGAAG
>DATISQ010000140.1:0-38483 GCA_035581905.1 Cryobacterium sp. | reverse complement strand
TGTTACTCGACGGGGTACCCGGATGCGGCCTCGGCCAGCATGTCGGCCTCGGCCCAGGTCGCGAGGTTCGCGCGCAGCTTCATGCCGAGGTCGGCGTCGACGCTGGTCCAGTACGCGATGGCGCGCTCGGTCACCTCGGGGCGCTGCACCCCGCTGATGGCACCGGTGATGGTGTCGAGGAAGCGCGCCTTGGCGGCGTCGTCGTAAACCTCGCGGTACAGCGTTCCGGCCTGGCCGAAGTCGCTGTCCTCGCTGCGCAGCCGCGCGGCGGCACGCATCAGCTCGCCGTCGTTCTCCCAGCCGCCTTCGGCCGCGAGCAGCGGGTCGGCCACGGGGCCACCCAGCGAGTTCGGAGCGTAGTTCGGTGCGGTCGGCGGGTTGTAGTGGTGGCGCGCGGCGCCATCCTGCGAGTAGTTGTTCACCGGCGACTTCGGAGCGTTGACCGGCAGCTCCGCGAAGTTGGTGCCGACCCGGTAGCGCTGGGCATCCGGGTAGGAGAAGATGCGCGCCATCAGCATCTTGTCGGGGCTGGCCGCGATGCCGGGCACGAAGTTCGCCGGGGAGAAGGCCGCCTGCTCGATCTCCGCGAAGAAGTTCTCCGGGTTGCGGTTCAGGGTGTGCGTACCGATCTTGATCAGCGGGTAGTCCGCGTGCGGCCAGACCTTGGTGAGGTCGAACGGGTTGAAGCGGTACGTTTTGCCGTCTTCGTACGGCATGACCTGAACGGAGACGTCCCAGGACGGGAAGTTGCCGGCGTCGATGGCGTCGAAGAGGTCGCGGCGGTAGTAGTCGGCGTCGGCGCCGGCGATGAGCTCGGCCTCCGAGCCCTCCATTTCGATGTTGCCCTGGTTGGAGGTGAAGTGGTACTTGACCCAGAATCGCTCGCCGGCGGCGTTGATCCACTGGTAGGTGTGCGAGCCGAAACCGGGCATCTCCCGCCACGAGCGCGGCAGGCCGCGGTCACCCATCAGGTAGGTCACCTGGTGCGCGGACTCCGGGGAGAGCGTCCAGAAGTCCCACTGCATGGTCGCGTCGCGCAGGCCGGAGCCCGGCAGTCGCTTCTGCGAGTGGATGAAGTCGGGGAACTTGATGCCGTCGCGGATGAAGAACACCGGGGTGTTGTTTCCGACGATGTCGTAGTTGCCCTCGGAGGTGTAGAACTTCACCGAGAAACCACGCACGTCGCGCCAGGTGTCGGGGCTGCCCTGCTCGCCGGCGACGCTGGAAAAGCGCTGAAGGGTCTCGGTGGTCGTTCCCGGCTGGAACACGGCGGCGCGGGTGTAGGCGGAGACGTCTCCGGTCACCTCGAACACGCCGTGCGCTCCGCCACCCTTGGCGTGCACGATGCGCTCCGGGATGCGCTCACGGTTGAACTGGGCCAGCTTCTCGACCAGGTAACGGTCGTGCAGGGCGGTGACTCCCTCGGTTCCGACGGTGAGGGAGTGATCGTCGCTGGCGACGGGCGTTCCCGTCTGCGTGGTGGTGGGCTTGATAGTCATCGTGCTCCTTTGTTCGACAGCGGTACAGGTGCGGAAAGTGGAAAAACTGGAAAGTGTGTGGGCAGTGAGTCAGGCCGCCTGGCAGTCGGGGCAGAGACCCCAGTACGTGACCTCGGCGGTGTGCACGGTGAATCCGGAGGCGGTCGAGGGCGTCAGGCAGGGAGCCTCGCCCACGGTGCAGTCCACGTCGTGCACCGCGCTGCAGCGGGTGCAGACGATGTGGTGGTGGTTGTCGCCCACCCGGCGTTCGAAGAGGGCCGGGGAACCGGCCGGCTCGATCTTGCGAGCGATCCCGGCCCCGGTGAAGGCCGCGAGCACACCGTAGACGGCCTGCAGCGAGGTGCCCGGCAGCTCGGCTCGGACCGTGGCGAAGAGTCGCTCCGCGGTCGAGTGCGGGGCCTGGTCGAGAATCCGGAGCACCGCCAGGCGTGGCGCGGTCACCTTGAGCCCGGCGGCACGGATGCTGTCGGCGAGCGAGCCGGACGGCTCAGCCGTCCGCATCCGCTCAGTTTCCGTCATGCGCCCCACGCTAACAGTTGTTTTGAGTCAATCAAAACATCTGGGCACCGGCGGCGTGGCGCGGCTGGGGGTCGGGGGCTCCGGGCAGTCGGCTGATCAGGCCGGTGAGCCCATTGCCGACTTGTAGACGTCGACGACCCGGGCCAGGAAGGCCTCGATGACCTTCCGCTCGTCGTCGGAGAGCTCCTGGGTGACCGCCGCCACTCCCCCGATCACCGGATACAGCTGCTGGAACGCGCGCGCCACCGACTCCTGAGCCGGCACCACGACGACCTTGCGCCGGTCCGACGAGTGCGGATTCCGCTGCGCGTGACCGAGGGCCACGAGCCGATCGACCACGAGGGTGGTCGCCGCGGTGGAGATGCCCAGACGGCGGGACAGCTCGCCCGGGGTCAACGACCCCTCCTGGATCAGGTGCTCCATCGCGGACAGGTCGGTGGCGTTCACCTCGAGTGCCGCTCCGACCTGGCGTTCAAAGGCGCGGGAGAGGTGCACGATCTCGTGCAACCGGAAGCCGATCGCACCCGACTCCGGGATGCCGTGATCACGGGCTTCGGCTCTTCCGTGCGCGCCGACAGCCCCGGCCTCGGAGCCGGGAGCGAAGTTGCGACGCTCTTCCATAAGGGACATACTATTACGGATATCGCTAGGACGCCTAGCAATCAGGCTTCTTGGAGGAAATTTTGCTCGCGATTCAGCGGTTCATCACCGGTCGACGCACGGCCTGGGTCGTCCTGGTCGCGACGATCGTTGCCGTCGGTCTGCTCTTCTCCCTCCTGCCCTCCGACGATTCCGAGGAGTTCCCGGCCTCCGGGCTGCCCGCGTCCAGCCAGGCCGCGCAGGTGGACGCCCTCCTCGCCGAGTTCCCGTCCGCGGAACAGACCTCCGCAATCGTGGTCTGGACCCGGGACGGCGGGAGCCTGACGCAGGCGGACATCGCGGCCATCACCGCGCGCGGCACCGCCCTCGGCGAGCAGTCGATCGCACCACCGGCCACCACACCGCGGTTCAGCGACGACGGGCAGGCCGCCATCAGCATCGTTCCGCTGAACGCGGACGAGGCCGACGCCGATATCGGGCAGGCGGCCACCGACATCCGTGACACCGCGTCCGCCGGTCTGCCGAGCGGACTGGACGCCTACGTCACCGGCGCGGTCGGCTTCCAGTCCGACGTCACGAACGCCTTCGCCGGCGCCGACGTGCGACTCCTGCTCGTCACCGTGCTCGTGGTCGCCGTTCTGCTGATCGTCACCTACCGCAGCCCCGTGCTGTGGATCGTTCCGCTCGTCGTCGTCGGCATCGCGGACGGCCTCTCCGGGGTCGTTGTCAGCGCCCTGGCCGAACCGTTCGGCATCACCCTCGACCCCTCCGTCGCCGGCATCCAGTCCGTGCTGGTCTTCGGCGCGGGAACGAACTACGCCCTGCTGCTCGTGGCACGCTACCGCGAGGAGCTGCTCCGCACCGAGAACCGCAACGACGCCATGCTGGCCGCGGTGCGCGGCGCCGGCCCGGCCATCGCCGCCAGTGGCGGCACGGTCGCGCTCAGCCTGCTCACCCTGCTGTTCGCCGAGCTGTCGGGCAACCGCGCGCTCGGTTTCGCCTGCGCCGTCGGCGTGGTCATCGCGATCGTCTTCGCCCTGGTCGTGCTGCCGGCCGCCCTCGTGGTCTGCGGCCGCGGCCTGTTCTGGCCGTTCATCCCCCGTTTCGTGCCCGGTGCCGGCGCCGAGCTGCGCCCCGGCTTCTGGACCCGCCTCGGCCGCGGCGTGCAGCGCCGTCCGGTCGTGGTCATCGCGGCATCCGTCGCCGGCATCGCCGCCCTCAGCCTCGGCCTGATCGGCGCCTCGGTGGGACTCTCGCAGGCCGACCAGCTCCTCGGCAAGCCCGAGTCGGTGCAGGCGCAGGCCATCGTGGAGGAATCCTTCTCGGCCGGCCTGACCAGCCAGACCATCGTGCTGGTTCCGGATGCGGCGGCCGCCGAGGCCACCACGCTCGCCACCGAGACGCCCGGCATCGAGTCCGTGCTTCCCGGTGAGAGCGCGAACGGGCTCACCCGGCTGAACCTGTCCCTGGCCAGCGAGCCCGGCAGCGATGAGACCTTCGACGTCATCGACACCCTGCGCGGCACCTACGCCGACGCCTCGGGCGACGTGTCCGAGGCGCTGGTCGGCGGCAGCGACGCCACGGCGTTCGACAACAAGACCAGCGCCCAGGCCGACCAGGCCCTGATCATCCCGATGATCCTGGCCATCGTGTTCGCCATCCTCGCCCTGCTGCTGCGTTCCCTGGTCGCGCCCGTGCTGCTGATCGTGAGCGTGCTGGCGACCTTCTTCGCCAGCCTCGGCGCCTCCAACTGGATCTTCCAGAACCTGATGGGTTTCCCCGCCTTCAACACCAACGTGGTGCTGTTCGCGTTCCTGTTCCTGGTGGCCCTCGGCGTGGATTACAACATCTTCCTCACCACCCGGGCCCGGGAAGAGAGCATCCGGTTCGGCACGAAGGAGGGCATGGTGCGCGCCCTGTCGTCGACGGGCGCGGTCATCACGAGCGCCGGCATCCTGATCGCGGCGGTCTTCGCCGTGCTGGGCGTGCTGCCGGTCGTGGCGCTCACCCAGATCGGCGTCATCGTGTGCATCGGTGTGCTGCTCGACACGCTCGTGGTGCGCACCCTCGTGGTACCCGCCCTGGTGTTCCTCACCGGCGACAGGTTCTGGTGGCCGTCGCGGCCGGCCGCGAAGGCCCCGCGACTCTAGCGCTCACCAGGGATGCCGCCCTGCAGGATCACCGCACGCCGGCCTCGGGGGGCGTGCGGTGCTGCCAGCGTAGTTTCCGTTCGAGTTGGGCGCCGAGCGCCAGCAGGGTGGCTTCGCCGCCCGGCCGGCCGATCAGCTGCACTCCCATCGGCAGGCCGTCCGCGGTTTCGGCCACCGGCAGCACGATCGCGGGCAGTCCGCTCACGTTCACCATCGACGTGAACGGGGTGTACTGAACCTGCTGGGCGAAATTGCGTTCCCCGTCGAACGCGTCGTACCAGCCCAGAGGGCGGGGGGTGAGCGCGAGGGCCGGCGTCAGCACGGCGTCGAACCGGGACAACTGGCGGATGAACGACCGCTCGTAGGCGGACAGCGCCGCGAGCGCCGCGGCCAGGTCCCGGGCGGACAGTGCACGGCCGCGGTGCATCAGCCAGCGGGTCAGCGGCTCGAGCAGCTGCTCCTGCTCCGGGGTGTCGGCGGGGATGCCCGCGGCCCCGGCCTGCCAGATCGTCCGGAAGGCCGGCACATAGCTGTCGTCGGGTTCGAGCGCCGTCTCCTCCAGGCCGTGGCCCATCCCGGCGAACCCGTCGACGGCCACCGTGAGGGCGGCCAGGGCCTCGGGGGCGATCTCGATCGGGTATGCGTCATCCCAGGCGGACGTCGTCATCACACCGAGCTGGAACCGGCCTTCGCCGCGCACGGCGGCGGCCAGCAGGGGGGCGTCGTCGCCGGGGGCCCGCAGCGAGAACCGGTGCTGCGGATGCCCGCCCCGGGGCGCGATCATCGCGTCCAGCAGCAGGGCGGCATCCGCTACGGTCCGTGCCAGCGGTCCGGCCACGCTGAGGCCGCCGAGCGCGTCGATCCCGGACGCCGACGGCACCCGGCCGCGCGACGGCTTGACGCCGACGAGGCCGCACGCTGCTGCGGGGATCCGCACCGAGCCGCCGCCGTCGGATCCCGGCGCGAACGGAAGCAGCCGGGCGGCGACGGCCACCGCGGCCCCGCCGCTCGAGCCCCCGGCTCCCCGGGAGCGGTCCCACGGGTTGCGCGCGGGCGGACCGGCCAGCGTCTCGGTGTACGACGGCAGCCCGAACTCGGGCGTGCTGGTCTTCCCCAGGCTCACGCCGCCGGCCTCGTCGAGGGCGAGCACGAGATCGTCGGACTCGGCCGGAACGTTGTCCCGCATCAGCCGGGAGCCGAACCGGGCCGGCACGCCGGCGCGGCTCTGCAGGTCCTTGTCGGCGAAGGGCAGACCCCAGAGCGGCGTGCTGCGCGGCACGTGCTGCTCGACGAAGCGGGCACGCCGGCGGGCGGCATCCGTGGTCACGGTCACGAATGCGCCGAGGCCGGGATCGTGCGCCTCGATCCGGCCCAGGTAGTGCTCGGTCAGCTCGGTGGGGCTGAGCTCGCCGCGCTGCAGCGCCTGCCACTGTTCGAGCGCGGTCAGTTCATGCGGAGCGGCCATCCCCCGAGCCTAGTCAGCCGGGCGGCCGGACAGCCGGTCGGCGGGCCGGTCAGGGGCGGGACAGCCCGGTCAGCAGCGCTTGGAAGGATCGCGGCGAGGCGCGGAGAACGGATGCCGCCGCCCACGATGCTGCCCGCGGCAGCACCTGGGCCACGTTGATGATCTCGTACTGCACGAGCGACCCGGTCTCGTCCTCGGGCAGCACCTGGTACTCGCCGCGGTACCACCAGCCGCGCCGCAGCACGAGCATGCGCCGGTCGCGGTCGGTGTTCACGTGTCCGCGCCCGGCCGCCCCCGAGGCCATCGCGGTCACGAGCCGGTTGAACACGGCGTCCGGGCCGGCCTCGAGATGGCCCGCGAAGGAGCGCAGCACGGTGTGGCGCTCGGGCAGGGTGGGAAGGGCATCGGTCATGCCTCGATTTTAGGCGTCCGGCGACCGGCGGCCTGACCCAGGCGTCGGTTGCCCGCCGGGCGCACCGGTTGGTCGCCTACTTGAGGCTCTTCTGCATGAGCACGGTGCCGAGCCAGCGGTCGAACTTGAAGCCGACCTTGCCCATCCGGCCGATCTCCTCGAAACCGAAGTCGCTGTGCAGCTTGATCGACGCGTCGGCGCCCTGGTCGGCGACGACCGCGATGATCTCCTTGAGCCCGGCTGCCCGGGAGCGCTCGATGAGTTCGCCGAGCAGCATCCGGCCCAGCCCCTTGCCGGTCGACGCCGCGCCGAGGTAGATCGAGTTCTCGACCGTGAACCGGTAGGCGCGTTTCTGTTTCCAGGGGCTGACCAGCGCGTAGCCGAGCAGCTGGCCGGCCGGGGAGACGGCCACGATGAACGGCATCCCGAGCTTGCCGAGGTAGTAGAACTTGCTGCGCCACTCGGCCAGGGTCATCGGGTCGACGTCGAAGGTGACCGTGCTGTTGGCGACGTAGTAGTTGTAGATCTCCCGGACGTAGGGCAGATCGGTGATTTGCGCCTCACGCATGGTGAATTCGAACGGCGCCTCTTCCGCGGGCGTCGGTCGAAGGTGCCGGGGCAATTGCCGGCGCGGCTGGTATTCCTCTTCAAGCACAGCTGACTCCTCTAGAGAGGTCAAGATTACCCGAGGGACCAGTCCACCGGGGCCGCCCCCGCGCGCACGAGGTACTCGTTGGCCCGGCTGAACGGCTTCGACCCGAAGAACCCGCGTCTGGCCGACAGCGGACTCGGGTGCGCGGACTCGATCACCGGGGTCTCCCCGAGCAGCGGCCGCAGCGTGCCGGCATCCTTGCCCCAGAGGATCGCCACGAGCGGCCGGTCGCGGGCGACGAGGGCACGGATTGCCTGCTCGGTCACCCGTTCCCAGCCGCGGCGGCGGTGCGACCCGGCGAGGCCGGCCTGCACGGTGAGCACCCGGTTGAGCAGCAGCACCCCCCGGTGCGACCACGGCGAGAGGTCGCCGGTGGTGGCGGTCACGCCCACGTCGTCGTGCAGTTCCCGGCCGATGTTCGCCAGGCTGCGCGGCAGCGGACGCACGTGCGCCTCGGCCGCGAAGGCGAGCCCGATCGGATGCCCGGGGGTCGGATACGGGTCCTGGCCGACGATCAGCACCCGCACCGCGTCGAACGGATCGGCGAAGGCGCGGAAAACGTTCTCCGGGCCGGGCTGCCAGGCGCGTCCGGCCCGGGTCTCGGCGCGCAGGAACTCCGCCAGCTGGTCGATCTCCGGCCCCACGGGTGCCAGCGCCCGGGCCCAGCCGGGATCGACCGCCCGGTCGGCGGCCAGCGCCGGGAGCGTGAAGGGCATGCCCGGCTCAGGCGCCGAAGGTGCTGACGAGCACCCCGCCGTCGGCCTGGCTGACCCGCCAGACGCTGCCGGCCCCGACGACGCCGAGCGCGCCCTCGCCGACGACCAGCGCGGTGTTCTCGTCGATAGCCAGCCCGCCGTCGATCAGGCCGGCCTCGGTGGCCGCGACCAGCCGGGAGAGCGTCCCCCACTGGGCGGCGTGCACCTCCACGGTGACGTCGAGCAGCCCGATGCCGGGTTCGATGGTGATCTCGTCGAGACCCTCGGCGGCGTGCTCGCCGCTGACCTCGACGCCGCCCATCCGCCAGCCGCCGACCAGGGCGCGCTCGGCGGCGATCATCGCGCCGGCCGAGAAACCGAGATACGGGATGCCGGCGGCCACCTGGCGCCGGATCTCACCGGCGACCGGCGCCACGGCGGCCAGGTACGCCGGGGTGAGGCCGCCGCCGACCAGGATGCCGTCGGCGTCGGAGACCGCGGTCAGGGCGAAGAGGCCGCCCGGGGCCACGACGGTGATCTTCGGCTCGAACTCACCGGCCGCGGCGACGGCCGCGACCAGGTTCGCGGCGTGTTCGGCGCCGTCTTCGGCGCGCACGACGAGAATCGCGAGTCGTGGTTCCGCACGGCCTGCCGCGGCTCCGCGGGCCGTGGCCTCGGCCAGGAAAGGCCCGAACACGGCCGCGTCGGTCGCCGCGTTCCAGCCACCGCCGACCAGGTGAACGCTCACAGTGCGGCACCGGCGACGCGCTCGACGACGAGGGGCAGGCTGGCGGCGAGCAGGCTCGCGGCGGGGAGGGTGCCATCGCGAACAGTGTCGGAAGGCAGCGTCACGCCCGCGAGGCTCTCCGACACGGGAGGCAGCGAAGCCCAGGGGAACACGATCCAGCGGTCCGTTTCGCACCAGGTGAAATCGGGCACGAGCACGGTGCGCGGCTTGGTGTACAGGGTGGCGGTGCGCACCTCGCAGGCGGTCTCCCGCAGCAGGGCGACGACCATCGCGAGGGTGTGCCCGGAGTCGGAGACATCGTCGACGAGCAGCACGCGCAGGCCGGTCAGCGACGGCGCGTCGAGCATCGGTCCCGACAGGACCGGTTCGGGCAGGCGCTCGTCGACGCCGGTGTAGAACTGCACGTTGATGCTGCCGCAGTTCTTGGTGCCGAGCGCGTAGGACATCGCCCCGGCGAGCAGCAGCCCGCCGCGGGCGATGGCGATCACGACATCCGGCCGGAACCCGCTCGACAGCACCGCCTTCGACAGCTGGCGGGACGCGTCCGCGAACACGTCCCAGCCCAGCACTTCCCGCTCGATTCCGGTCACATTACTTGCAGCGTCGTCCGCGTCGAATCCCATTTCCCAATGTTAGGTCACGGCACGGTCGCGGCAGGGTCCCGGCAGGGTCCCGGCAGGGTCTCGTCCCGCCCGGCAGCCGGGCGCCGCCGGGCGCCGCCGGGCGCCGCCGGGCACCGCCCGGTCAGGCCAGGTGCCGCTCCTCGTGGCCGTTGTAGAGCGAGAGCGGCCGGATCAGGGCATTCGAGGCCGTCTGCTCGATGATGTGCGCGGTCCACCCGGTCAACCGCGCCGCGACGAAGATCGGGGTGAAGGTGAGGGTGTCGAATCCCATCAGGTTGTAGGCCGGCCCCGACGGATAGTCCAGGTTCGGCAGGATGCCGGTGCGCTTCGTCATCCCCGCCTCGAGGGACTCGTACAGCTCCAGCAGGTCTGGCCGGTCGTAGTGCTCGATCAGGGTGACCAGCGCGGTACGCATGGTCGGCACCCGCGAGTCACCGTGCTTGTACACCCGGTGGCCGAAACCCATCACCTTGCGCTTGGCTGCGAGGGTCTCGTGCAGCCAGGTCTCGGCGCGCTCCCCGGCCCCCAGGCCGAGCCCGATCTCATCGAAGATGTGCATCACGGCCTCGTTCGCCCCACCGTGCAGGGGCCCCTTGAGGGCGCCGATCGCGCCGGTGACGGCGGAGTGCAGGTCGGACAGGGTCGAGGTGATCACCCGGGCGGTGAACGTGGATGCGTTGAAGGAGTGCTCCGCGTACATGATCATCGACACGTCGAACGCGTTCACGACCACGAGTTCGGGCACCTCGCCGAAGGTCATGAACAGGAAGTTGGCCGAGTAGCCGAGGTCGTTGCGCGGTTCGATCGGCGCGAGGCCGTGGCGGCGACGCTGGTCGTAGGCCACGATCGCCGGCATCTGGGCCCAGAGCCGCAACGCCTTGGCCCGGTTGGCTGCCGGCGACGCGTCCGCCGCGTCGGGGTCGTTGGCCCCGATCAGGCTGACCGCGGTGCGCACCACGTCCATCGGGTGCGCCGTCATCGGCAGCTCGTCGATGACGCGCTTCACCGCCGGCACCAGGTGCCGGAGCGAGCGCTCCTGCTCCTCGAATTCACCCAGCTCCGCGTCGGTGGGCAGCTCACCGTGCCAGAGCAGGTAGGCCACCTCCTCGAAGCTCTTCTGCGCCGCCAGCTCCTGCACCGGGTAGCCGCGGTACAGCAGCGAGTTCGTCTCGGGGTTGACCTTGGACACCTGCGTGCGGTCGACCACGACCCCGGACAGGCCCTTGTAGACGGTCGGTTCGTTCTGACTCATGTCGCTCCCTTGCGTTGAGGCTGGATCTACGTGCGAGGCCGGGCTGCTACGAGGCAACATCCGGGTTGAGGGTGAAGTTGAAGACGCCGGAATCGAAGTGGCTGTACGACTCGTAGTCGAGCAGCTCGTAGAGCCTGGCCCGATGCTGCATCTCCGGCAGCAGGCTGGTCAGCGACCCCTCCGCCTCGATGGTGTCGAGGCCGCGTTCGGCCGCCCCCATCGCCAGGCGCAGCAGGGACACCGGGAAGATGACGATGTTCATGCCGACATCCGCCAGCTGCTCGGTCGTGTAGAGCTCACCCTTGCCGAATTCGGTCATGTTCGCCAGCACCGGCACCTGCACGGCGGCGCGGATGGCCGCGAACTCGGCCAGGGACGCCATCGCCTCCGGGAAGATCGCGTCGGCCCCGGCGTCGACGAGCTTCTTCGCCCGGTCGACCGCGGCGGCCAGGCCGTCGACGGCACGGATGTCCGTGCGCGCCATGATCAGGAAGTTCGGGTCCCGCCGGGCGTCGACGGCCGCCCGGATGCGCTTGGCCGCCGTGTCATCGTCGACGACCTGCTTGCCGTCCAGGTGACCGCAGCGTTTCGGATTGACCTGGTCCTCGATGTGCATGCCGGCCAGGCCGGCATCCTCGAGGGTCTGGATCGTGCGCGCGACGTTCATCGGTTCGCCGAAGCCGGTATCGGCGTCCACGATCGTGGGCAGGTCGCTCATCCGGGCGATCTGCTGGCTCCGGCCGGCCACCTCGGTGAGGGTGGTCAGGCCGATGTCGGGCAGGCCCAGGTCGGCCGAGAGCACCGCGCCGGAAATGTACACCCCTTCGAAGCCCTTGGCCGCGATCAGCCGGGCCGAGAGCGGGTTGAAGGCGCCGGGGAAGCGAAGCAGCCGGCCGCTCGCCAGGTCCGCACGGAACGCGACCCGTTTGGCGGCCGCGGTGACGCTCGAGTACAGCATCAGAAGATTCCGTTCGGGGTGGGGAGTGAGGCGAGCATCCCGTTACGGGCCACGATGGTGAGCTGGCCAAGTTCCCCGGCGCCGAGCCGCGGCAGGCGTTCGGCCGCGCTGAGGAAGCGCACGATCTCGCCCTCCTCGACGACGTCGGCCGCGAGGGTGCGGAACTTGTTCACGTACTCGGCCCGCCCGAACGGCTTCGCGCCGAGCGGGTGGGCGTCCGCGACCGCGATCTCGTCCACGATCCGGGTGCCGTCGGTGAGCTCGATCTCGACCCGGCCGCCGAAGGCCTTCTCGGCCGGGTCGAGCGAGTGGTACCGACGGGTCCACTCCGGGTCCTCCGTGGTGGTGACCTTGTTCCAGAGGGCGATCGTGTCGGCCCGGCCGGCGCGTTCGGGCCGGTAGGAGTCCACGTGGTGCCAGCTGCCGTCCTGCAGGGCGACCGTGAAGATATACGGGATGGAGTGGTCCAGCGTCTCCCGGCTGGCCGTGGGGTCGTACTTCTGCGTGTCGTTCGCGCCCGAGCCGATCACATAGTGGGTGTGGTGGCTGGTGTGGATGACGACGGATGCGACGTTGGCCGAATCGACCAGCGCCGGGTGTTCCCGGTTGAGCTTCCGGGCCAGGTCGATCCAGGCCTGCGCCTGGTACTCCGCCGAGTGCTCCTTCGTGTAGCTGTCGAGGATGGCGCGCTTGGCCTCACCGGCCGACGGCAGCGACACCTCGTAGGCGGCGTCCGGGCCGTCGAGCAGCCAGGCGATCACGCCGTCTTCGCCCTCGTAGATCGGGGTGGGGCTGGTTTCGCCCCGCATCGCGCGGTCGACCGCTTCCACCGCCATCTTGCCGGCGAACGCCGGGGCGTGGGCCTTCCAGCTGGAGATCGCGCCCTTCCGCGACTGCCGGGTGGCCGTCGTGGTGTGCAGGGCCTGCCCCACGGCCTGGAAGATGGTCTCGGCGTCGAGCCCGAGCAGGGTGCCGATGCCGGCGGCGGCCGACGGGCCGAGGTGCGCGACGTGGTCGATCTTGTGAGCGTGCAGGCTGATGCCCTTGACCAGGTCGATCTGGATCTCGTAGCCGGTGGCGATGCCGCGCACGAGGTCGTGACCGGTCAGTCCGCGGGCGGTGGCGAGGTGCTGAGCGACCGCGACGACCGGGGGGATGTTGTCGCCGGGGTGTGAGTACTCCGCGGCCAGGAACGTGTCGTGGTAATCGAGCTCGCGCACGGCCACGCCGTTCGCCCAGGCCGCCCACTCCGGCGACACCCGGCGCGAGCGCTGCTCGCCGAACACGGTCGCCCCGACGCCGTTGAACGAGCGCGGATGTGCCAGCGCCTGCGAGCGGGCCGACACCACCGGGCGCCGGGTCAGGGAGGCTGCGGCGACAGCGGCGTTGTCGATGACCCGGTTGATG
Source organism: Cryobacterium sp. (assembly GCA_035581905.1). Classification (GTDB taxonomy): domain Bacteria; phylum Actinomycetota; class Actinomycetes; order Actinomycetales; family Microbacteriaceae; genus Cryobacterium. The sequence goes on along the minus strand of DATISQ010000140.1, from coordinate 25,503 downwards.
ATCATCTCGGTCACCTCGTCGTTCACCGCGACGGGGTCGGCGGCGACCTCGGCGATCTTCCAGGCGAGCTGGTCGGTGCGGGCGAGGTTCTCGTCGCTGCGGTGAACACGAACGTGGTGAAGCTGCACGGTGAATCCCTTCGATTGGTTCGATTGGTTCGATTGGTTCGATTGGTTCGATTGGTTCGATTGGTTCGATTGATGCGGTCAGGGGGATTGGTGAGTTTGGCCGGCCGGAGCGACCCCCGGCCCCCTGAGCGTCTCGAGAACGCTGGTGAGGCTCTGATGCAGGTGCACGTGCGTGGCGTGGGCCGCCAGCGACGAGTCCCCCGCGAGCACGGCTTCCACGATGAGCAGGTGCTCGGCGGCAGCGCTTCGGAGCCGGTCGGGGTTGTCCCGCGCCAGGCGACGGATGCGGGCAAGGTGCGTGCGCACCCCGGCGAGCGCCCCGACGAGGAAGGGGTTCGCCACGGCCGCGTCGAGGGCCAGATCGAATTCGTCGATCAGCTCGTAGTAGCGGCGCAGTCCCGTTTCGCCGTGCTGGAGCAGATCCGGGGCCGTGAGGAACTGCGCGCGCAGGGCCTCGAAGACCGCCGGGTCGCGGCGCTCCGCGGCGATGCGGGCGGCGTGTTCTTCCAGGGCCCGCCGCACCTCGTAGAGTTCCCCGATGCTGTCCACGCTCATCTCGGTGACCATGAAACCGCGGCCGCGGCGGCCGGCCACCAGCCCGTCGGCGATCAGCCGGGCGATCGCCGCGCGCAGCGGGGTACGCGACACCCCGATCCGGGCCGACTGTTCCACTTCGAGCAGCCCGGTGCCGGGCGCCAGGAGACCGTCGAGAATCTCGCCGCGCAGCTGCCGGTAGGCGCGTTCACTCGCGCGCACCGGGCCCGTGTTCCCCGCCGTTGGGGTTTCTGTATACACAGATCACATGTTATTCCCTTATCGCAGGTTTTATGCGAGACTTCACAAATTCTATGTATACATAGGAACTTCAAGGGGGAGGTTCGAATGTCAGCGGACGCGACAGCGGGGTATCACGACCTCTGGCAGCAGAGCGTCGATGACGCCACCCGTTCGGCGTTCTGGCTGCAAGCCGCGCAGGCGATCGACTGGACCCTGCCGCCGACGGTGGCCCTGGCGGAACGCTCCCCCGGCGCCTGGCGCTGGTTCCCGGACGGCGAACTCAACACCAGCTACAACGCGCTCGACCGTCACGTGCTCGCCGGCCGCGGCGAGCAGACGGCGGTCATCTACGACTCGGCGATGTCGGGCACCCGGGTGCACCTGAGCTACCGCGAACTTCTGGGGCGGGTCGAGCGTTTCGCCGGGGTACTCCGCGCCAGCGGCGTCGGCCAGGGCGACCGGGTGATCGTCTACCTGCCGATGATCCCGGAAGCCATCGTGGCCATGCTGGCGTGCGCCCGCATCGGAGCCATCCACTCCGTCGTGTTCGGCGGCTTCGCCGCCAGTGAGCTCGCCGTGCGGATCGACGATGCGCGGCCGACCGTGATCGTGACCGCCTCCGGCGGCCTCGAACCGGGCCGGGCGGTCGAATACCTGCCGCTGGTCGAACGCGCCCTCGCCCGCAGCAAGGGTTCGGTGCGCACCGTCATCGTGCGCGACCGGGAGATGGTCCCCGGCTGCGCCGCCGACTACGCCGGCACCAGCGACGTGGCCTGGCTGGACTGGGCCGACGAGGAGAACGAGGCCATCCCGGCGGCGCCGGTCAGCCTGCGTTCCGAAGACCCGATCTACATCCTGTACACCTCCGGAACAACCGGCAACCCCAAGGGGATCGTCCGCGACAACGGCGGCCACGCCGTGGCTCTGGCCTGGTCGATGGCGAATATCTACAACGTCAAGCCCGGGGACGTGTTCTGGGCGGCGTCCGACGTCGGCTGGGTGGTCGGACACTCCTACATCGTCTACGCCCCGCTGCTGGCCGGCGCCACCACGGTCATCTTCGAGGGCAAACCGGTCGGCACCCCCGACGCCGGGGCGTTCTGGCGCGTGGTGGAGGACTACCGGGTGTCGGTCCTGTTCACGGCGCCCACGGCCATCCGCGCCATCCGCCGGGTCGACCCTGACCTGGTCGAACTGGCGGGGCACGACATCTCCAGCCTGCACGGGCTGTTCCTGGCCGGCGAACGCCTCGACCCGGAGACCTACCACTGGGCCAATGACGGGCTGCACTGCCCGGTGGTCGACCACTGGTGGCAGACCGAAACCGGCTGGGCGATTGCGGCGAACCCGCGGGGCATCGCCGACATCCCCACCAAGCCGGGCTCGGCCACGTTCCCGGTGCCCGGTTACGACATCGTCATCCTCGATTCCAAGGGCAAGCCGGTCACCCGGGCCGGCAAGGACGGCAACATCGCCATCCGCCTCCCGCTTCCGCCCGGCACCCTGCTCGGGGTCTGGGGCAGCGAGGACCGCTACCAGAGCGCCTACCTGTCGGCCTTCCCCGGGTTCTACGCGACCGGTGACTCCGGCCACTTCGACGAGGACGGCTACCTCTTCGTGATGGGCCGCACCGACGACGTGATCAACGTCGCCGGGCACCGGCTGTCCACCGGATCGCTCGAGGAGGTGCTCACCCTGCACCCCGCGGTCGCGGAGTGCGCGGTGCTGGGTGTGCACGACCCGCTCAAGGGGCAGCGCGCGGCCGGCTTCGTCACTCTCAAGGCCGGGGCCACGACCGACCATGACACCCTCGCCGCGGAGCTCATCGCGCTGGTTCGGGAGCACGTCGGGCCGGTGGCCGCGTTCCGCGACGTCACCATCCTGGAGCGGCTGCCGAAGACCCGGTCCGGGAAGATCCTCCGCAAGACCATCCGGCAGATCGTCGACGGCGAGCCCTACACGGTCCCGCCCACGATCGAGGATCCCACGGTTCTCGCCGCACTGAAGCAGGCCGTGCACGGCGTCAGCCCGCACCCCTGACCTGCCAGTCACCCCCACAGATCACCCCGCACCATCCACAGCACACCTTCACCGGAGCAAAGGAGCCCGCATGACGGAATCACTGCAAGAAAAACGCCCGGACGGAGTACTACCGTCCAGGATCGACTACATCGCGTATGAGAAGACGCCGAAGTTCATCCAGCTGAAGAAGCAGCGGCGCGGATTCGTGCTGCCGCTCGCGGCGTTCTTCTTCCTCTGGTACTTCGCATTCGTGATCGTCGCGGCCTACCTGCCCGACGTGATGGCGATCCCCGTGTTCGGCAAGTTCAACCTCGGACTGGTGCTCGGACTCGGCCAGTTCGTCACCACCTTCGCCATCACCATGTGGTACGTGTCGTACTCGAACCGCCGTCTCGACCCCCTCGGGGCCGAGCTGCGTGCCGAGCTTGAGGAGATGGACAAGAAATGATCGCAACCAGTATTCTGCAGTCGCTTCCGGGCCGGCTGGCCCAGGCTGTCGAGCCCGCGGAGAACAACCCCGTGCTGAACATCTCGATCTTCCTCGCCTTCGTGGCGGTGACCCTGATCGTCGTGATTCGGGCCGGGCGCAACAACAAAACCGCGGCCGACTACTACACCGGCGGCCGTTCCTTCACCGGACCGCAGAACGGGTTCGCCATCGCCGGCGACTACCTCTCCGCGGCGTCGTTCCTCGGCATCGTCGGGGCGATCGCGGTCAGCGGCTATGACGGCTTCCTGTACTCGCTCGGCTTCCTGGTGGCCTGGCTCGTCGCTCTGCTTCTGGTGGCCGAGCTCATGCGCAACACCGGCAAGTACACCATGGCCGATGTGCTCTCCTTCCGCCTGCGGCAGGGTCCCGTGCGCGTGGCTGCGGCGACGACCACCCTGGCCGTCTGCTTCTTCTACCTCCTCGCCCAGATGGCTGGAGCCGGTGGCCTCGTGTCACTGCTCCTCGGCATCAACGACAAGGTCGGGCAGTCGGTCGTGGTCACCGTCGTCGGCGGTCTGATGATCATGTACGTGCTCATCGGCGGCATGAAGGGCACCACCTGGGTGCAGATCATCAAGGCCTTCCTGCTCATCATCGGCGCGGGGGCGATGACGGTCTGGGTCCTCGCCATCAACGGCTTCAACTTCTCGGCTCTGCTCGACTCGGCCATCGCGGTCTCCACGAGCGTGCCGGCCGACGCCATCCTGGTGCCCGGCCTGAAGTACGGCGAGAACCCGCTCGACTTCGTCTCGCTCGCCATCGCCCTGGTGCTCGGCACCGCGGGCCTGCCGCACGTGCTGATGCGCTTCTACACGGTGCCCAGCGCCAAGGAAGCCCGTCGCTCGGTCGTCTGGGCGATCTGGCTGATCGGCGCGTTCTACCTGTTCACCCTGGTGCTCGGTTTCGGTGCCGCCGCGCTCGTCGGAGCCGACGTCATCCTCGCCGCTCCCGGCGGCGTGAACTCGGCCGCACCGCTGCTGTCCCTCGCCCTCGGCGGACCCCTGCTGCTCGGCTGCAGCTCGGCCCTCGCGTTCGCCACGATCCTCGCCGTGGTGGCCGGGATCACGATCACCGCCGCGACGTCGTTCGCCCACGACATCTACATGAGTGTCATCAAGAAGGGCAAGGGTGACCCCGACGCCGAGGTCAAGGTCGCGCGTCGCACCGTCGTCATCATCGGTGTCCTCTCGATCGCCGGCGGCATCGGCGTGCAGGGGCAGAACATCGCCTTCCTGGTGGCCCTGGCCTTCGCCGTCGCGGCGAGCGCCAACCTCCCGACGATCCTGTACTCGCTCTTCTGGCGCGGCTTCACCACCCGCGGCGCCGTGTGGAGCATGTATGGCGGTCTCTCGGTCACCGTGGGACTGATCATCTTCTCGCCGGTCTTCTCCGGCACGGAGACGTCGATGTTCGGCGCCGGCGTCGACTTCGCCTGGTTCCCGCTGAGCAACCCCGGCATCATCTCCATCCCGATCGGCTTCTTCCTCGGCTGGCTCGGCTCGGTCACCAGCACCCGCAAGGAAGACCCGTTGCTGGCCGCGGAGATGTCGGTGCGGTCGATGACCGGTTTCGGCGCCGAGAAGGCCGTCGAGCACTGATCGAACGAGTACGACCGGTTTGACCCCTACTCCCCTCGGCTGCACCCCAGTCGGGGGGAGTAGTGTCGTCCGCGGGCTGGAGGGCCAGGTCATTCGACTGGCCGAGCCCACGACGCATTACTGGAGAAGACACTCAATGAAAGCTGCACGTTTCCACGGCCGACAAGACGTCCGCATTCAGAACATCGAGGCGCCGGAGACCCGCAGCGACACTGTCAAGAGCCTGGTTCACCCCCGGGGATAACGCGTGAAAGCGTCAGTCCCTGGGCACCAGCGGCCCCCGCGTGATTCGCGTGGGGGCCGCCTGCGCAACCGGCTTGATCACGATCAGGTCCAGGTTGACGTGCGCCGGGCGTTCGACGCTCGACACGATCGTCTCGGCGATGTCTTCGGCGGTGAGCGGATTCGGCACCCCGGCATAGGCCGCGGCGGCCTTCTCCGCATCACCATTGAAACGCACCAGGCCGAATTCCTCGGTCTGCACCATCCCGGGGGCAACCTCGATGACCCGGATCGGCTCTCCATTCAATTCCAGGCGCAATACTTCCATCAGGGCGTGCGCGGCGAACTTCGCCGCGTTGTACCCCCCACCTCCGAGGTAGGCGACATGACCGGCAATGGACGTGACCGTGACGATGTCGGCGGCGCCGCCCTCCGCCCGAATGGCGGCGCGCAGCAGCGGCAGCACGGCGCTGGTGACCCGCTTGACCGCGAGCACGTTGATCTCGAACATCCAGGCCCAGTCCTCGACCTTCGATTCCTCGACGGTGTCCAGCCCCACCGCACCGCCCGCGTTGTTGACCAGCGCGTGCACCGGCCCGGACGCCGCGAGAAAGTCGCGCAGGGCGTCCACGTCGGCCTGCCGGGTGAGGTCGGCCGTGAAGACCTGCGCCCCGGTCTCCGCCTGCAGCTCCGCGAGGCGGTCGGCTCGGCGGGCCACCCCCACCACATCCCAGCCCCGCCGGCGGAACAGGCGCACCGTGGCGGCGCCGATCCCCGAACTTGCACCGGTCACAACGACTCTTTTTGTACCCATGGCTCCATTCTGGACGGAGAAGCAGCATGATGAGTCCACGCGCCGCCGGAACGCCGCCGGTTCAGAAACGACGGGTGCCGCTCTGGGACAATGCGCGGTGGATCGCGATCACTCTGGTGGTACTCGGGCACGCCATCCTGAAACTGATCGCCGAGTCGGATGTCGCCTACGAGTTCTATCTGTTCGTCTACGCCTTCCACGTTCCGCTGTTCGTCGCCGTCAGCGGGTACTTCGCCAGGTCCGGCCCGCTCGGCACCCGCCAGCTGCACCGGCTGGTCACCGACATCGTTCTGCCCTATCTGATCTTCGAGACGATCTGGACCGTCGTGCGCTGGCTGCTCGGCGGCGCATTCGTGCTGGACTACTCGACCCCGTCCTGGACGCTGTGGTTCCTGATCGCCCTCCTGATCTGGCGCCTGACCCTGCCCTTCCTCGTGCTGCTGCGCTATCCGCTGCTGATCAGCGTGGTCATCTCCGTCGGCGCGGGGTACTCCGCGTCGATCGACAGCACCTTCGCCATGTCGCGCACACTCGGCCTGCTGCCGTTCTTCGTCTTCGGCTGGCAGTTGCGCCAGTGGCAGCTCACCGACCGCTGGCTGGGGCTGCACGCCGCCGCGGTGTGGCGCTGGCGAATCGGCGCGATCACGCTGTTCACGGCGCTGTTGGGTGCGATCGTGGCGAACATCGACGTTCTGCGCGAGGCGCAGGTGCGCCAGTTCCTGCTCTACAACGTGGCCTACCCGGAGTTCGGCTACGACCAGCTCTGGGCCGGCGGCATCCGTCTGGGCCTGATGCTGCTCGCGTTCGCCCTCATCGTGGCGTTCCTGGTGCTCATGCCCCGACGGAGCACCTGGTTCACGGCCTGGGGCACGGCCACCCTGTACATCTACCTGCTGCACAGTTTCGTGCTGTTCCCCCTGCGGGAGACCGGGGTGCTCGGCGGACCCCGGCCGGGCTGGGTGCTGCCCGCGATGATCGTGTTCAGCGTGCTGATCTCCGTCGCCCTCTCGCAGCGGTTGGTGCGCACGGTGTTCCGCCCGCTGATCGAGCCGCGCGCCCGCTGGGTGTTCCGCAAGAGGGCGCGCACGGACACGGGCACGATCGTGCTGCCGCACCTGGAGCCGGCCGCCGAAACGACGACACCCGCGGACTCGCCGCCGGCCGGAACGTCGCCCGACGCACCGCGCTGACCGACGCACCGCGCTGACCGCTTCGTGACGCTGTGTTGCGGAGTCCGTTGCCCGGCCGAAGGCCCCCTGCCTAAACTCGCAGTCAGAGCGCTGGAGGGTCCACGCTCGTCGAGGACCACCCGGGAGACCACCTCATGAGCGACAACGCTGCAGACTGGAAGTTCGAAACCAAGCAGGTGCACTCCGGTGCCCAGCCCGACCCCACCACCAACGCCAGGGCCACGCCGATCTACCAGACCACGTCCTACGTGTTCAACAACGCCCAGCACGCGCAGAACCTGTTCGCGCTGGCCGAATTCGGCAACATCCACACCCGCATCATGAACCCGACCCAGGCCGTCGTCGAAGAGCGCATCGCCGCCCTCGAAGGCGGCACCGCGGCCCTGCTCCTGGCCTCGGGCCAGGCCGCCTCCACCTTCGCGGTGCTGAACATCGCCCAGGCCGGCGACCACATCGTCTCGTCGAGCTCGATCTACGGCGGAACCTACAACCTGTTCAAGTACACGCTGGCCAAGCTGGGCATCGAGACGACCTTCGTCGAGAACCAGGACGACCCCGAGGAGTGGCGCCGGGCGCTGCGCCCCAACACCAAGCTGTTCTTCGCCGAGACAATCGGCAACCCCAAGATCAACGTTCTCGACATCCGCCTCGTGGCCGATGTGGCGCACGCCGGCGGGGTGCCGCTCATCGTGGACAGCACCATCGCGACCCCCTACCTGATCCGCCCATTCGAGCACGGCGCGGACATCGTCATCCACTCGGCGACCAAGTTCCTCGGCGGTCACGGCGCGGTCATCGGCGGCGTCATCGTCGACGGCGGCACGTTCGAATGGTCCAAGAACGTGGAGAAGTTCCCCGGCCTCACCGAGCCTGACCCGTCGTACCACGGCGTCAGCTACACGGGCGCGGTCGGCGACGGCATCGCCTACATCATCAAGGCGCGCGTGCAGCTGCTGCGCGACCTCGGTTCCGCGATCGCCCCGGCGAGCGCCTGGCAGCTCATCCAGGGCATCGAGACGCTCAGCCTGCGCATCGAACGCCACGTGCAGAACGCCCAGAACATCGCGGAGTGGCTCGAGAACCACCCGGACATCGCCTCGGTCAACTACGCCGGCCTGCCGTCGAGCCCGTGGTACGCGGCCGCCAACAGGTACGCCCCGCGCGGCGTCGGCGCCGTGCTGTCCTTCGAATTGAAGGGCGGAGTGGATGCCGGCCGCGCCCTGGTCGACAATCTCTCCCTGTTCAGCCACCTGGCCAACATCGGCGACGTGCGGTCGCTGGTCATCCACCCCGCCTCGACAACACACGCACAGCTCACCCCGGAGCAGCAGCTCACGGCCGGTGTGACGCCGGGGCTGGTGCGCCTCTCCGTCGGAATCGAGAACATCGCCGACCTGAAGGCCGACCTCGAGACCGGACTGGCGGCCGCCCGCGCGGTCGTACAGACATCCCGCGCCAACGCCTGACCCCGCCCAGCCGGGTAACCAATTCGACGGAGATTCTGCTCCCCTCACCCGGTTTCGGCCTGTTGAGGGCCGAAATCGGCAGAATCTCCGTCGAATGCGTTCGGGCGACGGGCTGGCCGGTGCAGCCAGATGCGACGCAGATGCGGCGCAGGGGGCAGGAGAGGCCGCGGCATGGGTGCGGCCGGGCGGACCGGGCGGTAACAAAGAGCCGGAAGGGCTGTTCACCCGGCAGAATAGGGGGCCTATGGACTGGCAATATTCGGCAGACACCGTCCCGTCGAGCTTCGTGACCGAAGCCCAGGCGCGGTCGCTGCTCGGCAAACCCCCGGCGACGGGTGCGTGGCGCGACGGCGACCCCGTGGGGAACCGCCGTTTCCTCGACGTCGGTCCTCTGCACTTCGAGGCGGGCGGCAGCCTCGGCACCGCGCGGATCGCCTACGAGACGTGGGGCGAGCTGTCCCCGAACGGCGATAACGCCGTGCTCGTTCTGCACGCCCTCACCGGCGACAGCCATCTGGTCGGCCCGGCCGGCCACGGCCACGCGACCGCGGGCTGGTGGAGCGGCATCGTCGGCCCCGGCCTGGCCATCGACACCGACCGCTGGTTCGTCGTCGCCCCGAACATGATCGGCGGCTGCCAGGGCAGCACCGGTCCGGCCTCCCTCGCACCCGACGGCTCCGAATGGGGCATCCGCTTCCCTTACCTCACCATTCGCGACCAGGTAGCCGCGCAGGTCGCCTTCTCCGACCGGCTCGGCATCGACCGCTGGGCCGCCGTCGTCGGCGGTTCGATGGGCGGGATGCACGCGCTCGAGTGGGCCATCGAACATCCGTCGCGCGTGGCCCGCCTCGCCATCCTCGCCGCACCGCCGGTGACGACCGCCGACCAGATCGCGCTGAACTCGGTGCAGATCGAAGCCATCCGCAGCGACCCGTTCTTCCACTCCGGCGACTACTACGACGCCGCGGACGGCGACGGCCCCACCCGCGGCCTCGCGCTGGCCCGACGGATGGCGCTGCTCAATTACCGCAGCCCGGAGGAGCTGAATCTGCGCTTCGAGCGCGGCTGGCAGAGTGAGATCAGCCCCCTCGGTGCGGGCGGCCGGTTCGCCGTCGAGTCCTACCTCGACTTCCACGGCAACAAGTTCACCCGGAGGTTCGACGCGAACAGCTACATCGTGCTGGTCGAAGCCATGAACTCGCACGACATCGGCCGCGGCCGCGACGGCGTGGCCTCCGCCCTGGCCCGCATCACCGCCGTGAGCGTCGTTGTCGGCATCGACAGCGACCGGCTCTTCCCCCTCGAGGGCCAGCAGGTCATCGCCCTGCACCTGCCGGGCAACATCGACGACACGGATGCCGTCACCCTGCGCTCCGGCTTCGGCCACGACGGTTTTCTGATCGAGAACGAGGCCATCGGCGCGCAGCTGCTGCGCGTCCTGACCCGGCCCGCTCCCCCGCGTCGGGCTTGACACCGGCCCGGATCCGGACAACTTTGGCAGGCAGGCCACGGAATGCGTTGCAGCCGTGAACCGGGTCGTGCCCGTGATTGAGACGGACCCCTGAATCGAGACGTACCCGATGAGAGGACACTCGCCATGAAACCCGGTTCCGTCATCATGCTGATCTTCGGCACAATCCTCTCCCTGCTCGGTTTCTCGCTGGCCCTCGCCGGGGCGACGGCCGCGGTGGTCAACGCACAGGGTGACGACGGCTACCTCACCAGCCCCGCCCGATCGTTCTCCGTGCAGTCGTACGCGCTCACCTCGCCCCGAATGGGCTCGATCGACCTCCAGGACGTCCCGGCGGATATCGGCAGCCTCCGGCTCCGCGCGGTGTCCGCCTCCGCAGCGGACGTCTTCATCGGCGTCGCACCCCAGGCCGACGTCGACCGTTACCTGGCCGGGGTGAATCACACCGAGTTACGCAGCCTGAGCGCCAGCCCCTTCCGTGCGGTGTACCGCGACATCCCCGGCAGCGGCACCCCCGAAGCCCCGGGCGACCAGGACTTCTGGGTGTCCTCCGCCGAGGGCCCCGGCACCCAGGAGATCGACTGGGACCTGACGAGCGGCAACTGGGCGGTCGTGGTGATGAACGCGGATGCGAGTCCCGCCGTCTCGGTCGCCCTGCAAGCCGGTGTGCGTCTCGGGTTCCTCGGCCCGCTGGCCGTGGGCCTGCTGCTGCTCGGGCTGTTCATTCTCCTCATCGGAGTGGTGCTGACCGTGCTCGGGGCCATCGGGCTGGGCCGCGGCACCCCTCCTGCCCCGGCAGCCGCCGCAGCACCCGGAACCCCCCTCGGAACGGCGGCGCCCGACGGAGCAGGCCCGGGCCTCGGAGCCGGGCCGCCCGGGGACGCCGCGGTGCCCGCCTATCCGGGTGAGCGGGCATTCCCGGCCCGGCTGACCGGGACCCTCGACGAGGGGCTGTCCCGCTGGTTGTGGCTGGTGAAGTGGATCCTGATCTTCCCGCACGCGGTGATGCTGCTGTTCCTCTGGTTCGGGTTTGCCGTCACCACCATCGTCGCCGGGTTCGCGATCCTGTTCACCGGCCGGTACCCGAGGGCCCTTTTCCAGGACAACGTCGGCGTGCTGCGCTGGAGCTGGCGGGTGTCCTTCTACGCCTACTCGGCGCTCGGCACCGACCGGTACCCGCCGTTCAGCCTGGCGTCGTCGGCCGGCTACCCGGCCGACCTGCAGATCGATTACCCGGAGCGCCTCTCCAACGGACTCGTTCTGGTCAAGTGGTGGCTGCTGGCCATTCCGCACCTGCTGATCGTGGCGGTCTTCACCGGCAGCGCGACGACCTGGCGGTACGACGGGGGCGACTGGGTCTCCAACACCGTCCCCTCTCTGATCGGCGTGCTGGTGCTGATCGCCGCCATCATCCTCCTGTTCACCGGCCGGTACCGGCGCAGCCTGTTCGACCTGATCCTCGGCATCGACCGCTGGATCTTCCGGGTGACCGTCTACACCGCCCTGTTCCGCGACGAGTACCCGCCGTTCCGCCTCGACCAGGGCGGCACCGATACCCCCGCCCCCACCGCGGTCGCACCCGCCGCGCCGTACCCGCCGGCCGCACCCGCCGGCGGAGCCCCGTCGAACACGCCCTGAACGGCCGCGGGCCGGCGCTGCGGCGACTTCTCCCGGTTCCGACGGATGCCGCCGGGCACGCGGAGGATCGGACACCGGGCCGGTAGGGTGCTGTATAGAGGGTGACGGGGGTGAATCGGCCGCTATGCAACGGATCTACAAGGAACGTGACCGTCTGCTCCGCAGAGCGGCTCGCCTGTGCGGACTCGCCGGCTCGGCCGCCGCCCTCCTCGCGATGCTCGTCCCAGGCGGCCTGACGGTGAGCACCCTGGCCCTGTGCCTGCCGCTGCTCCTGCTCCTCGTGGCCGGCCAGTACCTCCTCGGCCGGTCCGGACGGATGCGCTGGGTCGCGCTGATCCTGATGTCCGGCATGGCCGTGATCCTGCTGGTGGGCTGGTCGAGCCCGTCGCCCACCGAGCTGAACCTGGTCGAGCGGGCCGTCATCGGCGGCATCGCCGCCGGAGCCCTCAGCTGCGTCGCCCTCGTGCTGGTGGTCAGCGCCGCCCGCCTGCTGGGGCTGTTCACCGCCTTCGGCGCGACCGTCGCCAGTGTGCTCGCCGCCACCCGCGCCTCGGACGACGCAACGGTGCCGCTCCTGCTCACCCTGTGCGTCTGGCTCGCCATCGCCCTGGTCGGCTGGTGGCTGGCCGAGAGCGTACCGCGGGTCATGCAGCGCATCGCCTTCATCGGCCGAGCGCACCTCGCCGAGCGGTATGCCAGCGAGCTGGAAGCCCAACGCCGACAGGACGCCCGGCTGCTGCACGACACCGTGCTGGCCACCCTCACTCTCCTCGCGCACTCCGGCGTCGGAGTCAGCCCGGCCGCCCTACGGCAGCAGGCCGGCGACGACGCCCGGCTGCTGCGGCAGCTGCGACTCGGCGGGCTTCCGGCCCCGCGCCGTTCCGGGGTGTACACGCTCGAACCGGCCACCGAGTCAACGCTCGGCAGCACCCTCGAATCGGTCAAGCAGAGGTTCGGGCGGATGGGCCTCGACGTGGACTGGCACGGCAGCGGCCAGGTGCTCCTGCCCAGCGAGGTGCTCGACTCCTTCCTCCTCGCCCTCGGCGAGTGCCTGGAGAACGTGCGACGCCACGCCGGCGTCGCCCGCGCCGACGTGACGATCACGGATGACGACACGACCGTGCGCGCCATGGTCACCGACGCGGGGGTCGGGTTCGACCTCAGCGGCGTCAGCGCCGAACGTCTGGGGTTCGCCGAGTCGGTCGTGGCGCGCCTGCGGGACGTGGGCGGCAACGCCCGCCTGTTCTCCTCCCCCGGCTCGGGCACCACGGTCGTGCTCGAGGTCCCCAAGTGAGCGGCCCCAGCATCCTCGACGCCCTCCGCGGTGACGTGCGCCGGGAAGCGCCGGTGGTCGGGTCCGCCCAGCCGGGCGACCAGGACCGCCAGGGACGCCGGGGACGCCGGCCCAGTTTCCGTCGCCCGGAACGCACCGAGCAGACCACGCGGGCGAACCAGAACGGCTTGGGCGGCCGCCACCTCGGCATCGGCCTGTCGCTCAGCGGCGGTTTCATCACCCTGTTCCTGTTCGGGCAGTTCGCCGTGCAGTTGGTCGAGTATCCCGACCCGGCGCCCAGCGTCGTCGCATGGGCCGTCCTGCTGGCGACCACGGTCCTGGCCCTGATCACGGCGCAACGCCTCTCGGCGCGGATGCCCGATTGGCTCTTCGCCACGGCCCTCGCCGCCGGCGCCGGCGTGGTGGTGCTCGACCTCATCGGGTCGTGGGGCGAAGCCTCCTCCGGCATCTACCCGACCGCCGCCGCCGCCGTCGGCACCCTGCTCATCTCCCTCGCCACCGTGCGGCGCGGCCGGGACCTCATCGCGGCCGCGCTGGCCCTCGGCCTGCTGCTCTTCCTCGGGGCCCTCACCGAAGAACGCGACGACCCGCTCACCTTCGCTCCCGACCTCCTGACGATCAGCCTCGCCGTCCTGCCTCCGCTGCTCGGCGTCGCCGCGGTGCGGGGCTTCCGCCGGATGGCCCAACGCGAGCTCGACCTGGTGCTGGTGCAGAGCACGATCTCGCAGCCGCAGTTCGCGGTCGGGATGTTCGCCTCCGAGAAACTCGCCCGGATCGACCTCGATGCGGAGACCCTGCTCGACGACGTCGCGAAGGGGCGCACGGCGCTGCCGCTGAGCGCCGAGAAGTCGACGACGGCGGCGGCCCTCGCCACGCAGTTGCGGCTGCACCTGATCCGAGGCCGCCGGGAGACCTGGCTGCACCACGCGATCACGGAGTCCGAGTTCCTGGGCCCGTCCGTCGACCTCCACGATCCGTCGGGGCTGGCCGGCATGCTCGACCCTGACCAGCGTGATGCCCTGCTCCGCACGATCTGGCTTCTGATCAGCGACGCAACCCGCGCCGAGGCATCCGTTTCGCTCTCTCTCGGCCCGATCCGGCCCACGCACGGCGTCACCGCACGGCAGAAGTTACGATTTCCGATCCAATTGACCACGACGGGTGTGCCACGGCGTCGCGTGGACCCCGAGACATGGCAAGCTATCCGAGTAGTCGGTCCGCACGTCGATTCAAGCCGGGACGGCAGCCTGCACGTGGAAATTGAATGCAGTATCGACAATCCCGCGGATGCCTAGAATCCGCGGAACAACGCTGTTGAGCTTCTCAGTCGGGGCCAGAAGCACAAGGAGACAGAAGTGACGAACACAACCACGTTGAGCACTCAGGCGCCGAGCAAGGACAACCCCATTCGGCTGGCCCTCGTCGACGACCACCGCATGCTGCTGGGGGCCCTCACCGAGTGGATCCGGGGAGCCGCGGACGACATCAACATGGTCGCCGCCGTCACGACCTGGCCCGAGCTGCTCACCCACCCCGAATTCCCCGTCGACGTCGTACTCCTCGACCTCGACCTCAAGGACAACATCCCGGTCTCCCTGAAGATCTCGACCCTCAAGACGGCCGGCGTGAAGACCGTGCTGATGAGCACTTACTCCGAGGCCGGGCTCGTGCGCGAGGCCCTGGCCGCCGGGGCGCTCGGCTACCTGGTCAAGAGCGAGGAGGCGACCATGATCGTCGAAGCGATCCGCGCCGCCCACAACGGCGACTCCTTCATCTCGGCCGAACTGGACGAGGCGCTCAGCAATGGGGCCAACGGCGGTTCGCCCCGCCTCAGCGCGCAGGAGCGCCGGGTGATGGCCCTCTACGGCGCGGGCGAGCCGGTCAAGGCCGTCGCGCACCAGCTCGGCATCTCCGAGGAGACCGCGAAGAGCTACCTCAAGCGGATCCGCGAGAAGTACCGTCTCGCGGGCTTCGACGTGGGAACCAAGGTCGCCCTGCGCAAGCGCGCCATCCACGACGGAATCCTGCTCCAGACCGACTGACGGCCAGACCGGCTGACGGCTGCGCTGCTGACGGCCGTGCTGCTGACCGGCTGCGCTGCTGACCGGCCCGGCTACGCCGCCCCGACCACCCGGATCGCCGCGGTGCCGTAGGGCAACTCCACCCCGTTCCCCCGCCGGGCGCGGTCCACGAGGAACGTCCCCACCGTGAGCAGCAGGCCGAGGACGCTCAGGCCCAGGCCGATCCAGATCGGGGCGACGTACCCGAGCCCGCCCGCGATGGCGAGGCCGCCGAGGAACGCCCCGAGGGCGTTGCCGATGTTGAGCGCCGAGTGGTTCAGCGCCGCGGCGATGGACTGACTGTCGTGGGAGACGTCCATCAGCCGGGTCTGGATCGTCGGCGACAGGGCCGAGGCCGCGGCGCCGACGAAGAACACGCCGATCAGCAGGCCGGGGACGGACTCGGCCGACAGGGCCAGCCCGGTCAGGGCCAGCAGCAGCACGCCGAAGAATCCGTACATGCTGCGGCGCACGCTGCGGTCGGCCATCGCGCCGCCGACGAAGTTGCCGATCGTCATGCCCACGCCGATCACCACGAGCACGAGCGGCACCGCGCCGGCCCCGAGGCCCGTGACCTCCATCACCAGCGGGGCCACATAGGTGTAGACGGCGAAGAGCCCGCCGAACCCGATCGCTCCGATGCCCAGCGCGAACCAGACCTGCACCCGGCCGAACGCGCGCAGCTCGCTGCGCATCGTGGCCCGGGGGTTGCCGTCCTGCAGCGGCACCAGGGCGGCCACGGCCACGAACGTCACCGCGAAGATGGCCGCGACGACCAGGTAGGCCACGCGCCAGCCGGACGTCTGGCCGAGCCAGGTGATCGAGGGCACGCCGACGACGTTCGCGATGGTCAGCCCGCCGAGCACGAGGGCCACGCCGCGGGCCCGCTTGCCGGGGCCCATCAGGTCGGCCGCCACCAGGGAGGCGATCCCGAAATAGGCGCCGTGCGGCAGGGCCGCCACGAAGCGGGCCACCAGCACCAGCCCGAAGGTGGGCAGCAGCGCCGACGCGATGGTGCTCAGCGTGAACGCGGCCAGCAGGGCCAGCAGCAGCTGCTTCCGCGGCCAGCGGGCGGCCGCGGCGGCGATGGTCGGTGCCCCGACGACAACGCCGAGGGCGTACGCCGTGATCAGCCAGCCCGCCTGCGCGTTCGCGGCATCCGGGGAGGTGGCGTAGAGCCCGGAGAGGAGGTCCTGGGCCAGGTTGGGCAGCAGGCCCATCGCCACGAATTCGGTCGATCCGATGCCGAACCCGCCGAGCGCCAGGGCGAGCAGGGCAAAACGGATGCGGGCCGGCGACAGTGACGCCGGCCCGTCGGAAGGAGCAGGCATGCCCCCAGACTACGGGGCAGCGGTGGCGGCGGTGGCGGCGGGCGGCGCCGCGGCCTCGGTCAGGGCTGCCTCGAGGCGCTCGACCTTCCCGGTCAGCTCCCCGGTGCGGCCGGACCGGATGTCGGCCTTGAGCACCAGGGACACCCGCGGCCCCCAGGCGCCGACGGCCTCGGTGGCGGCCTTGACCACCGCGAAGACCTCGTCCCACTCTCCCTCGATGGTGGTGAACATCGAGTCGGTGTGGTTGGGCAGCCCGGATGCGCGCACGATGCGCACGGCCGCGGCGACCGCGTCGTGCAGGGATCCTTCGTCATCGTGGGTGCCGGACGGGGCGACGGAGAATGCAACCAGCATGGTTACTCCTTCTGATCGGGGGTGGCGGGGAACAGGATCTGCCACACGGCCCAGCCGAGCAGCACGACCTCGAGCGCGTTGCGCACGGTCAGCACCATCACCATGACCGGGTCCGCCGCGAGCAGCAAGTCGTAGAGGTGCGGGTACACGAGTTGGGTCAGGGCCGCGATGACGAGCCCGAGCACGGCCGGGAGCCGCCAGGCGCGCCCCCGCACCAGCAGCCCGAGGATGATGGGTGCGGCCAGCCAGGTCGTGAACTGCGGAGAACCGACCTTGTTGACGACGATCAGGGTCAGCACCAGGGCCAGTGCCAGCGGCGGGAACAGGTCGGCCGCTGCGGCGCCCGCGCGCAACCTCTGCCCGGCGAGCAGCGTCACGGCCAACACGCAGAGGGCCAGCAGCGGGGTCATCGCCGCGATGGCGACGTTCGTGCCGGTGCCGATGATCTGGAAGGTGAGGATCTGCTGGTCGTAATAGAGCTGGCTGCCCGGCATCCCCAGCGCCGCCTGCCACATCCAGATGCCGGCGACCGGGGACTCGATCTGGATGCCGCGGTTCGTCTGCTCGCTGACGAAGCTGAGCACGTTCGGCCCGCTGCCGAGGCCGAGCGCCACCAGCACGATGACCAGGCTGGTTCCGGCCGCCGCGGCCAGCACCCGCCAGCGGTCTTTCGATACCGTGAACAGCGCGATGATCAGGGCGACCGGCCAGATCTTCACCCAGGTGGCCAGGGTCAGCAGCACGGTGCCCCAGACCGGGCGGGTGCCGACCAGCAGCAGGGCGGCAATCGCCGGCGGCACGGTGACCGCATCGATCCGGGCGAGGGCGACGGGCCCGAGCAACAGCAGGAATCCCAGCCACCAGGCCGCCGCGCCGAGGGCCCGCCGGTTGCGGCCCCGCCCGAGCAGCAGGGCGAAGACCCCCAGATTGAGCAGGGTCACGAGACCGAGCCAGGTGGCGGCGTAGAGGCCGGGGCCGAACGCGAGCGGCGCCAGGATCGGCAGGAGCGCGAGCAGCGGGTAGACGAAGCCGGTGGTGATACCCACGACGTCGACGCCGGATGCCGCGTCGGTCGCCCAGCCGAGGTAGACGACCTCCACGTCGCCCAGCGGCCAGCCGGGGGACGCGAAACAGAGCCACCAGAGCACGCCGTGCACGAGCGCGAAGCCGGCCCACAGCAGCGTCCGCGGCACCGGCGCCCCGGGGCCGGCGCCCCGGCGTTTTGCGACGGATTCGAGCACGCTCCACCTTCCCACACCCCGCCGTTCCGCCGCAGCGCCGCGGCCGGTCGCGACGCTCAGCGGCCGGACGCGGCGCTCAGCGGCCGGCGAGCAGGTCCGCGATCGTGGCCGGCACCGCCTCGGCGATGTCCAGCGCGGTGATCGGGCCGCCGTTGGAGGCCCGGGCCGCCGCCCGCGAGTGCACCAGGGCGGCCGTCGCCGCGAGCCGGGCCGGCGCGGCAGCATCCGTCTGGATCGCCCGGGCATGCGTGGCCAGCAGGGCGCCGAGGATGCCGCCGAGCACGTCCCCGGATCCGGCCGTCGCCAGCCAGGAGGGCGCCTTCGACACCGTCAGCCGGGTGCCGTCGGGTGCCGCGATCCAGGTGACGCTGCCCTTGAGCAGCACCGTGACGCCGAGGCCGGTCGCGGCGCGCACCGCCCACTCCCCCGGCGCGGCAGCCACCTCGGAGCCGGCCACCGACTCGCCCTGCGGGGCGAGCAGGCCCGTGAGCAGCCGCGCGAGTTCGCGGTAGTGCGGGGTGATCACGACGGGCCCGGTCGCGCGGCCGACCAGGTTGAGGGCACCGGCGTCGCAGACCGTGGGCAGTCCCTCGGCCAGGGCGCCGAGCAGCGCGGCCTCGGTCACGCGGTCGCGCGTGGCGGCGTCCTGGCCGGAGCCGAGCAGCCAGGCCTGCACCTGCCCGGCGGTGGTGACGACCTCCGGGCGGCGCTGCAGCACAAGGTCGGACGACCGTCTCGGGCCGAGGTAGCGCACCATCCCGACGCCGGTTCGGAGGGCCCCCTCGACTCCGAGGACCGCGGCACCCGGGTACTCGTCCGAGCCCGTGCGCACACCCAGCACACCGCGGCGGTACTTGTCGTCGTCCGCCCGGGGAACCGCGATCCACTCGCGGGCCCGAGCGCGGTCCCATTCCAGCCATCCCCGTGGTTCGTTCATGCACTCACGATAGGTTGTTTTGAGTGCTTCAGGCCGGCCGGAGGGCCGCCCGCTCGACCCCTGGGGGAAATCCGTGGCCGCTGCCGCCCTGTTCGAACCGTTCACCCTGCGCGGCGTCACCGTGCGCAACCGCCTCTGGGCGGCGCCGATGTGCCAGTACGCGGTCCGGGAGAAGGACGGCGTCCCTCGCGACTGGCACCTCGTTCACCTGGGTGCGCTGGCCGCCGGCGGCGCGGGCCTGATCCTGGTCGAGGCGACCGCGATCAGCCCGGAGGGACGCATCTCCGACGCCGACACCGGCCTCTGGAACGACACCCAGACGGCGGCCTGGGCCAGGATCGTGGCTTTCCTCCACGCGCAAGGGGCGAAGGCCGGCATCCAGCTGTCCCACGCGGGCCGCAAGGCATCCGTCTGGCCGGCCTGGGGCGCGGAACGAAACGGCACCAGGGCGCCGGATGACGGGGGCTGGCCGACCGTCTCGGCGTCCGCCGTGCCGTTCCCCGGCTACGCGCCGCCCGTCGCCCTGGACGCCGCGGGCCTCCAGACCGTCGTCGACGGCTTCGCGGCCGCCGCGCGCCGGGCGGCGGAGGCCGGGTTCGACGTCGTGGAGCTGCACGCTGCGCACGGCTACCTGCTGCACCAGTTCCTGTCCCCGCTGAGCAACCGGCGCACCGATGAGTTCGGCGGCAGTCTGCCGAACCGGGCCCGCTTGCTGCTCCGGGTCGTGGCCGCCGTGCGGGAGGCCATCGGCGAGGAGCGCGCCCTGTTCGTCCGGTTCTCCGCCACCGATTACGCCCCGGGCGGCTGGACCGAGGCCGACACCGCGGAGGTCGCCGGCTGGGCCGCGGCCGCCGGCGCCGACTTCTTCGACATCTCGTCCGGCGGCAACGTGACCGGGGTGGCCATCCCGCAGGGTCCCGGCTACCAGGTGCCGCTGGCCCAGTACGTGAAGACGACGGCGGATGTGCCGGTCAGCGCGGTCGGGCTGATCACCACCGCGCGCCAGGCCGAGCAGATCGTGGCATCCGGCCAGGCCGACGCCGTCCTGCTGGGCCGCGAACTCCTGCGCGACCCGCATTTCCCCCTGCGGGCCGCCCACGAGCTCGGCGCCGGCGTGGACCACTGGCCGCCCCAGTACCTGCGCGCCCAGTGGCCGGCCGCCTGAGGCCGGCTACAGGCGGCGGGTCGCGTCCTGCACTTCGCCGACCAGCTCTTCAATGATGTCCTCGAGGAACAACACCCCGACCGTCTCGCCTGTCGGGGTGAACGAGCGCGCCAGGTGCGCGCCCGAGCGTCGCATGGTGGCCAGGGCGTCCTCCAGGTCGGTGTCCTCGAAGATCGACACCAGCTGACGGATGCGCTTGCCCGGGATCGGCTCCGCGTAACTGCCCTGCCCGACCGAAGTGGCGGCGTCGCCGTCGAGGTCGATGACGTCCTTCAGGTGCACGTACCCGGTCGGTTCGCCGGACTCGTTCACCAGCACGTACCGGGAGAAGCCGTGCTTGGTGACGGCCTTCTCCACGTCGGCGGGGGTGGCCGCCTCGGGCAGGCTGATCAGGTTGGCGAGGTTCACCGCGACGTCGCGCACCTTGCGGGTGGTGAACTCGAACGTGGCGCTGAGCGCCCCGGTTCCGTCGCGCAGCACGCCTTCCCGGGTCGACTGGGAGACGATGGTCGCCACCTCGTCCAGCGTGTAGGTGCTGGTGGCCTCCTCCTTGGGCTGCACCCCGAACATCCGCAGCACCAGGTTGGCGGCGGCGTTGAGCGTCACGATCACGGGCTTGACCAGGCGGCCGAAGAAGACCAGCGGCGGGGCGAGCACGAGCACGGCCCGATCCGGGATGGAGAAGGACAGGTTCTTCGGCACCATCTCACCGAACACGACGTGCAGGTAGGAGACCAGCAGCAGCGTGATCACGAAGGCGATCACGCCGATGGCCTCCTCCGGCAGCGGGGTGAGGCCCAGCGGGATCTCGAGCAGGTGGTGGATCGCCGGCTCCGAGACGTTCAGGATCAGCAGTGAGCAGACCGTGATGCCCAGCTGCGTGGTCGCCAGCATGAGGGTGGCGTGTTCCATCGCCCAGAGCGCCGTGATCGCGCGCTTCTTGCCGGCCTCGGCGAGCGGTTCGATCTGGGACCGGCGCGCGGAGATGACCGCGAATTCCGCGGCGACGAAGAAGGCGTTGGCCGCGAGCAGCACGACGAGCCAGACCAGCCCGGCCCAGTCATTCATGGTCGCTCACCTCGCGCTGCTTGCCGTTCTTCTTCTGATCGGCATTTTTTCCACTCTTTTTGGCGCTCTTCCGGTCAGGCTTGTGGTCGGTGCCGCGGTCGCGGTCGCCCTCGGCCGGCTCGGGCGGCTTGGCGGGTTCCGTGGGCTCGACGAAGGGAGTGAAGCGCAGCCGGTCGATCCGGCGACCGTCGAGGCGTTCCACGGACAAAGCGCCGCCGGCCAGCTGCACGGCGTCGCCGATCACGGGCAGGCGCCCCAGCTCGCTCATCACGAACCCGCCCACGGTCTCGTAGGGGCCGTCCTCCGGGATGGAGATGCCGGTGCGTTCGAGCACCTCGTCCGGGCGGAGCATTCCGGGGAAGGTCAGGGAGTCCGTGGACAGCACCACACCGGCGCGGGTGCGGTCGTGCTCGTCGGCGACCTCGCCGACGAGTTCCTCGACCAGGTCCTCGAGGGTGGCCACGCCGGCCGTACCCCCGTATTCGTCGACGACGATGGCCATCTGGTAGCCACGACCGCGCAGCTCCACCAGCAGGCCGTCGAGTTTCATGGTCTCGGGCACCCGGATGGCCTCCGACTGCAGGGCCGACACCGGGACATCCGTCCGGCGGCGCCGGGGCACGGCCACGGCCTGCTTCACGTGCACGATCCCGACGATGTCGTCGACGCCCTCGTCGACGACGGGAAAGCGGGAGTACCCGGTCTGGCGGGTGAGGTCGATGACGGCCTGCGCGGAGTCGGTGCGCTGGATGCTGGCCACCCGCGGGCGGGGCGTCATCACATCCGAGGCGGTGTGCCCGGAGAAGAGCAGCGTGCGGTGCAGCAGTGTGGCGGTGTCTTTCTCCAGGAGCCCGGCGCTGGCCGAGCGACGCACGAGGGAGGACAGTTCCTCGGCGGTGCGCGCCCCGGAGAGTTCCTCCTTCGGCTCGATCCCGATCGACCGCAGCACCCCGTTGGCGCTGCCGTTGAGCACGACGATGGCGGGTTTGAACACGGTCGTGAACAGCGTCTGGAACGGGATGACCAGCTTCGCGGTCTGCACGGGCAGGGCGAGGGCGAAATTCTTCGGCACCAGCTCACCGATGATCATCGAGGCCAGTGTGGCGACGATGACCGCGGTCGTGACCGCGACCACCGGCACCGCCGCCGGGGAGAGCCCCAGGCCGGTCAGCGGCGGGGACAGCAGCCTCGTCAGGGCCGGCTCCATGGTGTAGCCGGTGAGCAGGGTGGTGAGCGTGATGCCCAGCTGGGCGCTGGACAGGTGCGTCGACGTGATCCGGAGCGCGGCGATGGTCAGGCCGAGACGGGTCTCGCCTCGGTCCCGGCGGGCCTCGAGCTCCGACCGGTCCAGGTTGACCAGGGCGAACTCGCTGGCGACGAACAGGCCGGTGCCGACGGTGAGCAGAAGTCCGACGGCGAGCATGACCCACTCATACATGGCGGACCTCGACTACTGGGCGGACATCGACTACGGGGCGGACCCCGCCACCGGCTGCACCGGGGTTCATGGTCTTGACGCCGGTCGGGTGATGGGAAGAAATACCGGGCGAGGAACCGGGCGAATGCGCAGGAGGAGGGTCGTCCATTATTCTGCCCAGTCTACCGCCCGGCACCGATGCCCCGAGTCGGGCCCGGGCGCCCCACCCACGATCGCTACCAGGAGACGGGCAGGGCCTTGCCCTCCTCGTAGCCGGCCGCCGACTGGATTCCGACCAGCGCACGGGTGTGGAACTCCGCGACCGAGGTCGCGCCGGCGTAGGTGAACGAGCTGCGCACGCCGGAGGTGATCATGTCCAGCAGGTCCTCGACGGACGGCCGGAGGGGGTCCAGGTAGATCTTCGAGCTGGAGATCCCCTCGGCGAAGAGCGTCTTGCGGGCCAGTTCATACGCATCGAGGCGGTCGAACCGCTGGCGCACGGCCTTGGTGGAGGCCATCCCCCAGCTCTCCTTGTAGATGCCGCCGGCGGCGTCCCGGTCGAGCAGGCCGGGGGCCTCGATCGTGCCGGCGAACCAGGATCCGATCATGACCGATGCCGCGCCGGCGGCGAGCGCGAGCGCCACGTCGCGCGGGTAGCGCACCCCGCCGTCCGCCCAGACGTGCGCCCCGAGTTCCCGGGCGGCGGCGGCGGTCTCGAGCACGGCCGAGAACTGGGGCCGGCCGACCGCCGTCATCATGCGCGTGGTGCACATGGCGCCGGGGCCGACGCCGACCTTCACGATGGTGGCGCCGGCGCCGACGAGGTCGCCCACGGCATCCGCGGTCACGATGTTGCCGGCCACGATGGGAATCCCGAGGCCGAGGTCCGCGACGATCTTGATCGCCCGCGACATGCCGCCCTGGTGGCCGTGCGCGGTGTCGATCACGAGCACGTCGACCCCTGCGGCGACGAGCGCCCGGGCCTTGGCCGCGATGTCACCGTTGATGCCGACTGCCGCCGCGACGCTCAGACGGCCCTGCGCGTCGAGCGCGGGCTGGTACAGAGTGGAGCGCAGCGCGCTCTTGCGGCTGAGGGTGCCGATCACCCGGCCATGGTGCTGCACGGTGGCGAAGTCGAGCTCGGCCGCGGTCATCACGTCGAACGCGTGCCGGGGGCTTTCGACGTCGTCGGCGTCGAGGGAGGTCATCGCGCCGTGCAGGAGGTCCCCGAGGAGGGCGTCAGGCAGCGCGGTCGCCAGCCGGGACGCGTCGATGGCACCCAGATAGTCCCCGTTCGGATCCGTGATGACCAGGCCCTGCCCGGCCACGGGCGGCACCTGCCGCAGGGCGAGCGCGACGGTGTCCCCCGGGGCGAAGTTGAACGGGGTGTCGAAGCGGGTGGACTGGTCCTTGACCCAGCGGATCGCGGCGTCGAGATCCTGCAGGTGCATGTCCTGCGGCAGCACGCCGAGCCCGCCACGGCGGGCGAGCGCGGCCGCCAGGCGCGGCCCGGTGCCCGAGTTCATATTCGCCGAGACGATGGGGAGGGTGGCGCCGCTGCCGTCGCCCGGGGCGAGGGAGACATCGAGGCGGCTGCTGACGTCCGATTGACTCGGTACGAGGAAAACGTCGGAGTACGTGAGGTCGTGGCTGGGAACCGCTCCATAGAACTGCATGGAAATAACGCTAGCGCCCCGCGCGGATGCCCGTAGCCACGCCCGATGGGATTAGGCTGGACGGGCAGACCGCACCGGGCACTTTTCGACCGCCCGGCACATTCAAAATCAACGTAGAGAGTGGGAATCGGCTGTGTCAAGCCAGTTGACCGGTAGTGGATCCGACGAAACCACGTCGGGTGAATTCGGAGCGAACGAGTGGCTCGTCGACGAACTGTACGAGCGGTATCTCGTCGACAAGAAGCTGGTAGACGAGTCCTGGTGGCCCGTCCTCGAGAGCTACCACCAGACCGCGAACGGCCGTAGCGGCGGTTCCGGGGCTCCCGCGGACAGTGCACCCGCAGTCGAGGCCCCCGCAGACGAGGCCCCCGCAGGCGCATCTTCCGCGGGCGCGGCTTCCGCAGTGAGCGCCGCCCCCGCGGGCACCCCGGCGGCGAGCGCCGAGGCCCTCGCAGCCCCGGCCGAGCCGGCCCCGACCACGGCGTCCATCCCCGTCGTCGGCGGGCAGCGCACCGCGCGCACCACCTCCAGCGCCCCCAAACCGGTCCCCGTGCCGGCCGACATGCCGATCACGACCCAGCAGCCGACCGCCGCCGAGGCCACCGAGGTCGACGTCGTCACCCCGCTCCGCGGCATGTCCAAGAGCCTCGCGGCGAACATGGCGACCAGCCTGACCGTGCCCACGGCCACCAGCGTGCGCACCATCCCGGCGAAGCTCCTCATCGACAACCGCATCGTGATGAACAACCACATGAAGCGCTCTCGCGGCGGCAAGGTGTCGTTCACCCACCTGATCGGCTGGGCGTTGATCCAGGCGCTGAAGATGTTCCCCAGCCAGAACGTCTACTACAACGAGATCGACGGCAAGCCCTCGGTCATCGCCCCCGCCCACGTCGGCCTCGGCATCGCGATCGACCTGCCCAAGCCTGACGGCACCCGCTCGCTCATGGTCCCGGCGATCAAGCGCGCGGACACCATGACCTTCGGCGAGTACCTCTCCTCCTACGAAGACCTCGTCACCCGGGCCCGCAAGGGCAAGCTGACGGCGGATGACTTCTCCGGCGCCACGGTCTCCCTCACCAACCCCGGCGGCATCGGCACGGTGCACTCCGTGCCGCGCCTGATGAAGGGCCAGGGCTGCATC
>DATISQ010000139.1:0-6287 GCA_035581905.1 Cryobacterium sp. | reverse complement strand
GGCGCCGATCCGAGCGGCTCCGCTCGGTCGAGAGCGGATGCGCGGCAGCAGCGCCGCCCCTGCTCCCACCCAGCCGCAGGCGAACATATGGAACGGGGTCCACGGGCCGAACCCGCCCCACAGGGCCGAGGACACCGCGATGGTGAGCAGGCCGAGCAGGAACCCGAAGCGGGCGCCGTAGGCGCGCCCGGCCAGGATCAGCAGGATGAACACGGCCTCCACGCCGCCCACCCCGGTGCCCGCGATGCGCACCGCCGCGCCGACGGCGGAGAGCACGCCGAGCAGGGCCACGGTCTTGGCCGTGTACATCTCCCGGTCCAGCATCAGGGCCAGGGCCACGATCAGGGCCGGAACGAGGGCGAAGGCCACGATCGGGGCCGCGGCCTGCGCGTGCTCCGGCAGCGCGGAGGCGAAGAACGGCCAGGCGAAGCCCGCGGACGCCAGGATGCTGCCGCCGCCGAGAACCCAGGCCGTCCAGCCGCTCCGCCTCATGGCCGCACCGGTTCCGGTTCGGCCAGCACGCCCGCGGCCATCACGACCGTCCTCGTCGCCAGGGACCGGGCGAAGTCGCGGTCGTGGGTGGCGAACAGGACCGCGCCGGTGTCGCTGGTGGCGCGCAGCAGCGCGGCGGCCACGAGCGTGCGGGCCTCGGGATCGAGTCCCCGGGTCGGCTCGTCCACCAGCAGCATCCGCGGCTCGGCGGCCAGTTGGATGGCCATCGCCAGGCAGAGGCGTTCGCCGGCCGACAGGTCACGCGGATGCCGTTGCATCAGCTGCGCCGCCTCGGCCACGGTGCCGAGCCCGAGCAGGTTCGCGAACCGGGCCGCGGTCCCGGTCTGAGCCCCGGTGGCGGACTGCATGCCGGTCGAGGTCGCGGTTCGCTTCAGCCGGCGGTCGGCCCGGCGGCACTCCTCGGCCACCGTGACGGCGAAGAGCAGGTCGTCGAAATTCTCCGGCACCAGGGCCACGGCCGTTCGGCGATCTCGGGGGCGCAGCCCGGCGACGTCCCGCCCGGCCACGATCACGCTCCCTGGTGTCGCCGACAGCGCGATCGCCCGCAGCAGGCTGCTCTTGCCCGCCCCGTTCCGCCCCTCGAGCGCCACCAGGTCGCCGGCCGAGAGCTCGAGCGACACATCGTCGACGACCCGCTCGGTCCCGTGCCGAACGGTGAGGTGACGGATGCTGGCGAGCGGTCCCGCCGGCCCGGCGGCGGCCGTGACCAGGGGGCTCCGAACCGGCAGCGCTGCCGGCCGCTCGCCGGGCCCGAGCTCGTGCACGCGCGCGCCACGGATGGCGAGCCAGGTGTCCGCCGCGTACTCCCACTCCCGGGTGTTGTGTTCGGCGACCACGACGCAGACCCGGGCCTCGTGCGCCAGACGTTCGAGCACCTGAACCACGCGCTCCCGGGCCGGGGTGTCGAGATCGGCCAGAGGCTCGTCCACCAGCAACAGGATCGGCCGGTTGACCAGGGCCGCGGCGATGGCCACGAGACTGGCCTCGCCCGCCGAGAGCGCCGGGGTGCCGCGACCGAGCAGGTGCTCGATCTGCAGTCGCTCGGCCACCTCGTGCACCCGCTGCTCCACGAGAGCAGGGGCGACGCCGCGCACCGCGAGGGCGAAGCCGATCTCGTCCGTCACGGTTTCGGCCACGAAGGAGAGCCGCACGTTCTGGGTGACGAGTCCGACGAAGCCGGCCGTTTCGCGCGGGGGAGTGGCGAAGCGGTCGGCGCCGCCCACCGCGATCGATCCGTGCTGGGTGCCGTCGTCGAAGTGCTGGAAAAGTCCGCTCATGCTGTGCAGCAGGCTCGTCTTGCCCGATCCGGTCGAACCGACGATCACGGTCAGCGTGCCGGGAGCCAGATCGAGGGTGAGGCCCTCGAGGTGCCAGGTCTCACCCTCGAAGCCGAGTACGGCATCCGTCATCACCACCGGCCTCTCGCACTCGCCGGGGGCAGCCCGGGTGGCGGCGAACCCGCGGGACTCCATCGACGCGGCCAGGCAGAGCGCCCGCTCCACGGTCTGCTCGAAGACGGGCACGAGCAGCGACGGGACCGACCGTTCGCCGCGCAGCGCGGCGGCCGTGCGCACGCGGCGCACCGACTCGATCAGCGCCGGGAACGTCGCCCAGGCGATCACGAGCGACCGCGACAGGGCGCGCAGCGGCCCCCGGTTGGCACCCCGGGCGAAGAAGCGCCGCACATCGATGAACGCGTTGAGCGCCCCGAACGCGAGAATCACCAGGGCGAACGGCAGCGCGCTCAGCGCCGCATTCCCGAGGCCCCCGGTCGTGACGGGCCCGAACAGCGCGATGTGGTTGAACGGCCCCTCGAGCGGCAGGCGCGGCAGGTCGAGCAGCAGCAGGCCGCCGCCGGATGCCCCGCCGAACGCGACCCGGTAGAGGATCCGGATTCCCACGAACGCCACGGCGAGCAGCGCCGCCGCGCGCAGCGGGGCAAACCGGAAGCGCAGCACTAGCTTCCGGGGGTGGGCGTCTCGGTGCCGGTCGTGAAGACGAGTCCGACGGACTGGCCCGGGGCCAGCTCCAGGCTGCCGAGGCCCTCCTGGGCGTACTCCCAGTCCGCGTCGGCGGTGGGCTTGACCCAGAGCGCCCAGTAGGCGGCAGCGGCGGGCATGGATTCGCAGGATTCGGTGAACGGGGTCTCGCCCGCCACCTCGATGCTCTCGTCGGCGGCCGGGCGGCCGTTGACGCGGCAGACCACCTGGTCGCCCCACTCCACGGTGCCCTCGGTTGCCACGCCGGCGGTCTCCATCACCGTGCCGGCCGCGATCGTCTCGGCGTCGTCGGCCGTGCCGGTGTCGACGCAGTCGGTGATCTCGGGGGCGTCGAGCGCGCCGAAGTCGACGACGACGCTCACTCCGGTACAGGACCCGTCGGCCGGAGCGGCCGTGGTCGTGGCGGCGGGGGTGGTGTCGGTCTCGGGAACGCTGGTGGCGCATCCGCTCAATGCCAGCGCCCCCACCAGGGTCAGGGTGGCGAGTGCTGTCAGCTTCATGCGCTCCAGAATACCGAGCGGCCGGCGAGGTGAGGTTTCTGTTACGCGCCGCGACGGGGACGCCGGGTGTTCACCGGGCCGACACCGGCGGGAAACCGGTGGACCTCCGCACGTCGTTTTCGCCGCCTACGGTCGGTGTCGTTGCACCCACCTCACGAAGGAGTATCGCCTTGCGTAAGCAGATCGCTGTCTTTGCCCTCACCGCCACCGCCACGGCCACCGCCGTCGTCGGCATCGCCCCCGCCGCGCTCGCCGCGAGCGGCCCGTTCGATTTCGTTCCGATCGCCGGTTCCGCGTACCAGCAGGGCAGCACCGACTGGTCCGTGCCATACCTGGTTCCGGAGGGCTTCACCCAGACCCTCGTGCACGACGAGACCGTGCTCGACCTCTACCCGGGCGTCGACGACCTGCACGACATGAACACCCAGAACGAGACCGGCTTCCAGGCCGGCCGCTACCTCTACAACACCTACGAGGTCGGCTCGAACGGCGCCGTCTCCGTGACCGATCTGAAGACCGGCACGGTCAGCGTCATCGCGCAGCGCGCGGACTGGAACCGTCTCGACGGCATCCGCTGGACCCCGTGGGGCAGCCTGCTCGTCACGGAGGAAACCACCGGAGGCAAGGTCTTCGAGCTGTTCTTCGCGAAGAACGACCCGACCACGGTCGAGCGCATCGAGGAGCGCACCGAGCTCGGAGCGCTCCGCCACGAGGGCATCGACGTCGCGGCCGACGGCTCCGTCGTCGTCATCGACGAACTCAACGGCGGCTCGATCTTCAAGTTCGTGCCGACCGTTCGCGGCGACCTCTCGCAGGGTCAGCTGCACGCCCTGAAGATCACCGGGCTGACGGATGCCGCGCAGAAGTGGAACCCGGCCACCTTCACCGACAAGGTGGGCGCCTTCGAATGGGTGGCCCTCGACCAGGCGCAGGTGCGGGTCGACGCCGACGTCGCGGCCGACGAGGTGGGCGCCACCGAGTTCGGCCGCCCGGAAGACGTCGAGATCATCGGCCAGACCCTCTACGTGGCCAACACCTCCGAGGATCGCGTGGTCGCGATCGACCTGACGAAGCTCACCGTCAGCAGCTTCGTCGAGGCCGGCGTGAACGTGCCGGTCGAGGACAAGGCCGCCGGGGTCAGCGGGTTCAACAACCCGGACAACCTCGCCGAGGGACCCGACGGTGCCCTCTGGATCACGGAAGACAACAGCTTCAGCGACATCTTCCGGGCCGGCAAAGACCGGGACCACGACGGAGCGTCCGACAACGTCGAACTCTTCGCCTCGCTGACCGACGAGGGCGCCGAGACCACCGGCATCTACTTCGGGAAGAACCCGAAGGAGCTGTTCGCAACGGTGCAGCACCCCGACAAGGACCTCGCCGACGGCATCTGGAAGATCACCCGCGACTAGCCCTACCCGTTCCGTCGGAACTCGCCGAGCCGTGAGGAACGCCCCTGAAAGATCAAGAAACAGGAGCGAAACTCACGGCTCGGCGGCGGTCTCAGGGCCTACTGCAGAGCCGACGTCAGCCGGGCGAGGCCGTCGAACACGGTCGCGCTGCGGGGCTCCTTGTTCCACTCCATGAGCGTCAGCTCCCGGCTGACCTCCCGGTAGCCTGCCTCCACCTCCCGCATCCGGTCGACGAACGTGCGCCCGCGCACCATCAGGGACGACTCGAAGTTGAGCAGGAACGAACGGATGTCCATATTGCTCGACCCGATCACGGCCACGTCGTCATCGATCGAGAAGTGCTTGGCGTGCAGAATGTACGGCGCCGGATAGAGCCAGATCCGCACTCCTGCCGCCAGAAGCGCCCCGTAGTAGGAGCGCTGAGCGTGGTACACCGACGCCTGGTCGCCGATCTCGGAGACGAAGAGCTGCACGTCGAGACCGCGCTGGCGCGCCGACGTGATGGCGTACATCATCGCCTCGTCCGGCACGAAGTACGGACTCGTGATGATGATGCGCTCCTGCGCGGAGTGCAGCAGCGCGAGGAAGAGCCGCAGGTTGTTCTCGGCCTCGAAGCCCGGTCCGCTGGGCACGACCTGACAGTCCAGGGCGTCCGGTGACGTGTCCCGCCAGACGGCGTCGGCGGGCACGAGCCCGGTCAGGAGCTCGTCGGTTTCGCTGTACCAGTCCGAGAGGAAGATCGCGTTGATCCCGCCGACCACGGGCCCGGTCACCCGGGTCACCAGCTCCTGCCATTGCAGCCCGCGCTTGAGGTTCTTCTCGGAGAGGTAGCTGCGGTCGATCAGGTTCTGCGAGCCCAGATAGGCCACCCGGTTGTCGACGACGACGATCTTGCGGTGGTTGCGCAGGTCGGGGCGCTGATATTTTCCCTTGAACGGCTGCACGGGCAACATGAAGCTCCACGTCGCGCCGATCCGGTCGAGTTCGGCGAAGGTCTCCCGGTGGCCGACGGTGCGAATGGACGCGATGTGGTCGAGCAGAACCCGCACCCTCACCCCGCGCTTGACGGCCGCTTCCAGGGCCGCGAAGAAGTGCTTCGTGGTGTCGTCGAACGAGACGATGTAGAACTCCACGTGCACGAACCCCGTCGCGCTGTCGATGTCGGCGGCCATCGCGTCGATCGAGGTGTTGTAGTCCCCGATCAGTGTCGCGTGATTACCTCCCACTAGGGGCACGGCGCCCAGGTGGCGGTTGAGCTCCACCACCGAGGCGAACCACGGCGGCCAGGAGTCCCGGTCGGAGACCAGGTCCGTGTCCGGGGCGCCGTCGGAGATCATCCGGTTGATCTCCCTCTGCTTCTCCCGGCGTTTCCGGGGCAGCTTCGGGCTTCCCAGCAGCAGGAAGAAGAAGATCCCCACGAAGGGGATGAAGAAAATGGCCAGCAGCCAGGCCATCGCCGCCGTTGGCTTGCGGTCGCGGGGGATGATGATCAGCGCCGTGATGCGAATGACCAGGTCGATCAGCACCAGGATCGACCCGACCAGGAGGGTTGTCTCTTCTGGGTTCATCGTCTGCACTCTCCCCGTACCGCGTCGTCAAGAAGCTGGCACGAATGTAGCGCAGGTGCGGCCGGGAGACGCGGGCCGGCTCAGGGCTGGGACAACCCTCGGGTCCCCGGCAGTTCCTCGCTCGACACCGAGCTGAGCAGCAGGCTCGTCTCGCTGTTGAGCACACCCTCGATCGAGCGCACCTGCCCGAGCAGCCGGTCGAAGTCGGCCAGGGTGTCGGTGCGCAGTTCGGCGACGAGGTCCCAGCCGCCGTTGGTCGAGTGCAGGGCCTTCACCTCGGGAAAGCCGCGCAGG
>DATISQ010000138.1:0-2442 GCA_035581905.1 Cryobacterium sp. | reverse complement strand
CCGGGAATCGATCGTGCACGGGTTCTCCCACGCCGCCCGGGTGGTGACGGCCGCCGCCCTGATCATGTTCTTCGTGTTCTTCGCCTTCGTGCCCGAGGGCACCGGGGCGATCAAGGGAATCGCGTTCGCGCTTGCCATCGGAGTCTTCCTCGACGCGTTCCTGGTGCGGATGACGCTGGTCCCGGCGGCCATGGCCCTGGCCGGCGATGCCGCCTGGTGGCTGCCGCGCTGGCTCTCCCGCATCCTGCCCAACGTCGACATCGAGGGGGAGAGCCTGCGCCAGCACCTGGCCGACAAGGATTGGGCCACCAGCCAGACCCACGCCATCACCGCCGAAGGAGCCGTCTTCGGGCTGCCGGAGAGCCCCTTCGGCCCGCTGGACCTGGCCATCGACGCCGGCACCATGGTGGTGCTGACCGGCTCCGCCACCCATCGCCGGGTCGTGGCCGCCACCCTGGCCGGCCGGCTCGAGCCGGTGTTCGGCCGCGTCCAGGTCACGGGTTCCCCGCTGCCGTCCGAACGTAGCCGCGCCCTCCGCGCGGTGGCGCTCGCCGACGTGGGCGACAGCCGTGACAACGGGCTCACCGTGGGGGAGTTGCTGGCCGAACGGCTGGACCTGGCGCATCCGTGGTACCGCGCCGCGTCGCGCCGCTCTCTGCTCGGCGGCTGGATCACCCGCCTGAACGGCGCGCTCGGCACCGCCTCGAGCGGCCTCCCGGCCCGCACGATCGTCGCCGGCACGACCGTGTCGTCGCTCTCCGCCCTCGACCGCGCCGCGGTGCTCGTGGCCGCGGCTCTCACCGAGACCCCGGCAGTCGTCATCGTCGACCTGGGCGAGGGGCTGCCCGTCGACCCGACCGGGCGCGACCTCGTGCAGGTGCTGGCGACCCTCGCCCCGGCATCGACCACCCTCATCCTCGGTGCCGCCTCCTTCCCCGAGGACAACCCGGTCTACCGCGGTGCCCGCCCGGTGCAGACCCTCGACCTTGATTCCGTTGTCCTCGAGTCCTTTGACCGGGGCTCCCTCGACAGAGGCACCCGTAACCGAAAGGCCCTGCAGCGATGAGCACCAGGCTTGAGAGACTGTTCAGCCGGACGCCCGGGCAACGCCGGGGGGCCTTCGGGGCTCTGCTGGCGGGCCTGATCGTGGTGCCGCTCGCGGTGGCCGGCCTCTTCGCCGGAGCCCTCGCCACCGCCGACCAGCGTGTGGACACCCTGCCGGCGATCGTTGTCAACAACGACGAGATCGTCACCACGACCCTGCCCGACGGCACCGAGCAGCCGGTGCTCGCCGGCCGCCTGCTGGTGACCGAACTCACCAAGCCCACCGCGGACGGGGCCGGGGCCACCGGGTTCGACTGGACCATCTCCAACTCCGCGGATGCCGCGGTGGCCCTGGCCTCCGGCGACGCCTACGCGGTGCTCACGATCCCGAAGGACTTCTCGGCGTCGGTGACCTCGCTGGGCGGGGCGACGCCCACCCAGGCCGACCTGGGCATCCGCACGGATGACGCGCATTCGTTCCTGGCCGGATCGGTGGCCCAGTCGGTGGGCACCGCCATGTCGGGCGTCTTCGGCCGTGAGATCACCTCGCAGTACCTCAATGGGCTCTACACGAACCTGGCCGGGCTGGGCGAGTCCCTGACCCAGGCTGCGGACGGCGCCGCACAGGTCTCCACCGGGGTGACCGGGGTGGCCAGCGGGCTCGATTCGCTGGCCGGCGGCACGGCTGCCGCGGCATCCGGGGCCTCCTCGGCCGCGACCGGGGCCGCCAGCTTCTCCTCCGGCGTGGCCGAGTACACCCAGGGCGTCACCGGGCTCAGCGACGGGCTGGCCCGGCTGGACGCGGGCGCGGCCGGGCTGGCCCCACTCGCGACCGGGCTGCCGGCGTACGCGGCCGGGGTGCAGGCCAGCGCCGACGGGCTGGCGCAACTGAACGCCGCCATGCAGAACGACCCGCGGGTCGCCGACTATGCGCCGGCCCTGCTGCGGATCCAGGGTGGACTCGACGCCCTCGCCGCGCAGAGCCCCGGCATCAGCCAGGCCGGCCCCGGCCTCCAGAGCGTGCTCGATGGTGTGTCCCAGAGCGCCGGTGGGGCGAGCCTGCTCGCATCCGGCGGCGGCGACCTGCGCGGCGGCGCCAGCGACCTTGCCTCCGGGGTGGCCGGAATCTCCACCGGCCTCTCGCAGCTGGCCACCGGAACAACGGATGCCGCCGCGGGCGCCCGCCTCCTCGAAACGGGGGCGGTCGAACTCGCCGCCGGGCTGCAGGACGGCGCGGACGCCGCTGCCCCGCTCAGTGACACCGACCCGGAGACGACCGCGGCGGTCGTCTCCGAACCGGTCGGCATCACCGCGGAGCGCGACAACGCGTTCGGGTCGATCGGCCCGGTCATCGGCATGGTCTTCGTGCCGATCGGCCTGTGGATCGGCGCCCTGGCC
>DATISQ010000137.1:0-2683 GCA_035581905.1 Cryobacterium sp. | reverse complement strand
CGGGTGCCCTCGTAGGAGTAGACGGCCTCCGCGTCGGCGAAGAAGCGGGCCACAGCGTAATCGAGGACGATGCCGTTGCCGCCGAAGAGTTCGCGGCACCAGGCGACCGTTTCCCGCATCCGCGCCGTCGTGTAGAGCTTGGCCAGCGCGGCGTGCTCGTCGCGCTGGCTGCCCTCGTCGAGCATCTGCGAGACCCGCACGACCATGCCCAGGCTGGCGGTGATGTTGCCGAGCGACTTCACCAGCAGGTCCTGCACCAGCTGGTGCCCGCCGATCTCCTTGCCGAACTGCACGCGCTCCGTCGCATAGGCGACGGCCGCCTCGTAGGCGCCGATCGAGGTGCCCACGGCCGACCACGCCACGTCGGCGCGGGTCAGGCGCAGCACCTTGGCGGTGTCCTTGAACGAGTTCCCTTTCTGCAGCCGGTTCTTCTCGGGCACGACCACATCCTCCAGCACGATGTCGGCGTTCTGCACCGAGCGGAGGCTGATCTTGCCCTCGATCCGGGTGGCGCTGTAACCGGGGGTGTCCGTGGTCACGATGAAGCCCTTGACCATGCCGTCGGCGGTGTCCTTCGCCCAGATGATGGTCACGTCGGAGAAGGTGGCGTTGCCGATCCAGCGCTTGGCGCCGTTCAGAAGCCAGGTGTCGCCGGTGCGGGTGGCCGTCGTGCGCAGGCCCTGCGCCGCGTCCGAGCCGGAGAGCGGTTCGGTCAGCCCGAAGGCGCCCACGATCTCCCCGCTCGCCAGGCGCGGCAGCCACTCGTCGCGCTGCTCCTGCGACCCCGTCGCCGCGATGGCCCCGCAGGCGAGCCCGTTCTGCACGCCGACGAACGTGGCGACGGATGCGTCCACGCGCGCCAGCTCGAGGGCCACGAAGCCGCGGAACACCGCGGAGTTCTCGAACGGCCGCGTCTCGGGCCAGCCGAAGGAGTAGGCGCCGAGCGCCGCCAGCGGCCGGATGACCTCGGCCGGGAACTCGGCGCGCTCCCAGCATCCGTTCACGATGGGCCGAACATCGGATTCGAGATAGGCGCGCAGGTTGCTGAGCGCGGATTTCTCCTGATCGGTCAGGAGATTCTCGTAACCGTAGAAGTCGCTGGGAAGTAGCTCGAAGGTCATCAGGTGCTCCATTGCAGGGGGCGACGGCCTCGCTTGCGGCGGTCGACGAATATTCGCAGCCTAGGTCGCGGGGTCTGCTCGCCGAAAGCGGTTGGTAGTTTGGTCTAAACCGAAGAGTGCAGGAGAGCGCCATGTTTGTGGGCATCACCAATTCGCCGCGGGACTACGCCTGGGGTTCGACCACCGCCATCGCGGGGCTGCTCGGCTACGTTCCGTCGGGCAGGCCCGAAGCCGAACTCTGGCTGGGCTCGCACCCCGGATCATCGAGCGTCATCGCCGACCCCGAGCAGGTCGGCGGCCACCGCACCCTCCTGGACTGGATCCAGGCCGCCCCGGAGGAGGCCCTCGGCGCCGCGCTCGCCGCGCCGGCGTCGCCTGCCGTGCCGCGGTTGCCGTTTCTCCTGAAGATCCTCGCCGCTGCGGGTCCGCTCTCGCTGCAGGCGCACCCGACCTCCGAGCGGGCGCGCATCGGCTTCGGGCTGGAGAACGCGGCCGGCATCCCGCTGGATGCGGCGGACCGCAACTACCGCGACCAGTTCCACAAGCCTGAGGTGATCTTCGCTCTGAGCGACACCTTCGAGGCGCTCTGCGGCTTCCGTGAACTGGTCGAGATCCGCGGCATCCTGGACGAATTGCGCGCCCTGGACGTGGCCTCGGATGACCCGCAGCCCGGCGCGCTCGACGCGCTCGAGCGGCACCTGCTCGGCCCGGACGCCCTGCGCGACTGCGTCGACTGGCTGCTGCGCGACGGCCGCGGCGGCGACACCGGTGAGGTGGCCTGGCTGGTCGAACGGGTGGTCGCCCTCGCCGAGAGCGCGGCGGGTCTGGCCGAGAGCGGCGCGATCCTCGACTTCCCGCTCGAACTCGCCACCGTGCGGGACCTCGCCCGCGCCTACCCGGGGGACCCCGGCATCGTGATCTCGCTGCTGACGAACCGGGTGTCGCTGAAGCGTGGCGAGGTGCTCTACCTGCCGGCCGGCAACATCCACGCCTACCTGTTCGGCCTGGGCGTGGAGCTGATGGCCGCCTCGGACAACGTGCTGCGCGGCGGTCTCAGCCCCAAACACATCGACGTCGACGAGCTGCTCGAGGTGCTCGAATTCACACCGCTGCCCGTGCCGTACCTCCCGCCCGTGGTGTCGTCCCCGGGCGTCTCCG
Organism: Cryobacterium sp.; assembly: GCA_035581905.1. Lineage (GTDB taxonomy): Bacteria > Actinomycetota > Actinomycetes > Actinomycetales > Microbacteriaceae > Cryobacterium. Next base: position 404 of record DATISQ010000137.1, on the reverse strand, counting down.
TGTACCGCCCCGACGTCGACGACTTCGCGCTGGTGCACATCGCGGCGGAGGCTGAGGGTACCGCGGGGGTGCCGATGCGGCAGTTCACGCTGACGGGACCCGCGATCGCCATCTGCACGGCCGGGGGATTCCTCGTGGCCGGTGCGGGGTCATCCGTCGCCCTCAAACGCGGCGAGTCCGTCTACATCACGCCCGACGAGGGAACGCTCACGTTCGCCGGTGTCGGCGAGGTCTTCCTGGCCACGACCCCCTAGCCGGGGCCGGGCGGATGCCGCGGGGTGCTCAGCCGGCCCGGCGGGCACCGAAGGTGCGGCGATACGCCGTGGGCGTGGTCTGCAGCACCTTGACGAAGTGGTGCCGCATCACGGCGGCCACGCCGAAACCGGTCTCGGCGGCGATCTCGT
>DATISQ010000136.1:0-13803 GCA_035581905.1 Cryobacterium sp. | reverse complement strand
ACGGAAGTCAACGTGCTTGCGCACTACGGGGTCGTACTTCTTGAGTACGAGACGGTCGGGGTCGTTGCGACGGTTCTTCTTGGTCACGTACGTGTAACCGGTGCCGGCCGTCGAACGGAGCTTGATGATCGGGCGGACGTCATGCTGCTTGGCCATTAGATTTTCTCCCCACGGGCGAGAAGGTCCTTGACGACCGATTCAATGCCACGAGCGTCGATGAGCTTGATGCCCTTGACGGACAGGGTCAGCGTGACGTTGCGGCGAAGCGACGGCACGTAGTACTTCTTGGTCTGAACGTTCGGGTCGAAGCGACGCTTGGTGCGCCGGTGCGAGTGCGAAATGTTGTGTCCGAAGCCGGGAACGGCTCCGGTCACCTGGCAAGTAGCTGCCATGGTTCTCCTCCAATACCGAAGGGCGAATGCCCTTCCCAAGATCTCTTGTCGGCTGGCACGATCACGCGCCCGCGAAAGCGGAGGCGAGCGAACCAGCAGTGCACGCACAGATATGCGCAGCAGCGTCCAACACTACGCGGTGCTCTCCCCCGGCGCAAACTCGCTAGTCGACGGATGCGGCGGAGCAGGCCGCGCAGAGACCGAACACGTCGACCACGTGGGCGGCCTGGGTGAAGCCGTGCTCGGCGGCCACGTTGTTCGCCCAGTTTTCCACGGCATCCACTTCGATCTCGATGGTGAGTCCACAGTTGCGGCAGATCAGGTGGTGGTGGTGGTCGGTCGTGCTGCAGGCACGGTAGAGCGCCCCGCCGTCCGGTGACTGCAACGAATCGGCCTCGCCCTCGCCGGCCAGGTCGGCCAGGGCCCGGTAGACCGTCGCCAGCCCGATGGGCGACCCGGTGGCGTGCAGGCCGGCGTGCAGACCCTGGGCGCTGACGAATCCCTCGGTCTCGCTGAGCGCGGTGCGCACGGCCTCGCGCTGCCAGGTGTTTCGCTTCATGCTGTCAACCGTATCCGCGCACGGAGTAGCCGGCGACCGCCGAGGGCCAGCAGGAAGAAGGCGGCCGCGGTGAGGGCGATCGCCGGCCCGGCGGCCACGTCGATCGCCCGGGACAGGAGCACGCCGGTCAGGCCGGCAGCCGCACCCAGCACCGGCGCCAGCACCATGATCTGGGTCGCGGTGCGCGTGACCAGCCGCGCGGCGGCCGCCGGAGCGGCGATCAGGGCGATCGCGAGGATCGCGCCGACGGCCGGCATGGCGGTGACCACGGTGGCGGTGATCAGGGCAAGGGTGAGCAGTTCGATCGGCCATTCCCGGAAACCGGCGGCGCGGAATCCGCTCGGGTCGAAGGTGGAGAACAGGATCTCCTTGCCCAGCAGCACGATCACGACCACGGCCACCCCGAGCACGCCGCCGGCCAGCGCGAGGTCGCCGGTCGTGACGGTGAGGATCGACCCGACCAGGTAGGAGTCGACCTGCACCGGCAGCGACGGGTTGAGGGACTGCAGGAGCACGCCGAGCGCGAATCCGGCGGTGAGCAGGATGCCTGACGCCACCTGCGTGCCCTGTCGCTTGACCCGGCCGATCAGGGTCATGATTCCGACGATGAGGATGCTCGCCAGGGCGGCCCCGAGCGGGATGCTGACGCCGACGATCGTGGCGGCCACGGCGCCCGGAAAGGTGGCATGGGTGAGGGCCTGGGCGAAGAAGGTGCGGCGTCGCAGCACGACGAGGGATCCGACCAGCCCGCTGAGGGCGCCGATCACGGCGGCCGCGAGGAGTGCCTTCTCGAAGTACCCCATCACTTCGCCGGCTGTTCGTGGGGCTGCCCGGAGCGGATCGGGGGGTGCGACTGCCGCACACGGGGCGAACGCAGCCGCCTCAGCCCGTCGACGGTCAGGCGCCCCAGCAGCACCGCGGCGTACCCGGCGACCAGCACCAGCACCACCGTCGCGCCGCTGGGCAGGTCGAGGCCGGCCTGCACGGAGGCCTGGAAACCGAGCACGAGGCCGAGCCAGGCCCCGAGGGCCGCGAAACCGGCCGCGATCGGGAACAGCAGCCAGAGCCGGCTGGTGATGAGCCGGGCCACGGCGCCGGGCACGATCAGCACGGCGAGGACGAGCAGGTTGCCGACGGCGGTGGAGGCCGCGACGACCACGAGGGCGATCGCCACGTTGAGCACCAGGTCGAGCACGAGGGTGCGGTACCCGGCCGCGGCGAAGCCGACCCGGTCGAAGGCGCGGAACACCTCCTCCTTGAGCGTGAGCCCGATCAGGACCAGTGCCACGAGGCAGATCACGACGGTCTGCACGACCTCGGTCGGGCTGACCGTGAGGAGGCGGCCGAAGAGAAGCTGCTCCAGCTGGCCGACGTAGTTCGTCTCGCGGGAGACCAGGATTATGCCCACGCTGAACATGGCGGTGAAGACGATGGCGATCGCGGCATCCGAGGACACCGACTGGCGCACGATCAGGGTGAGGACGACCGCAGCGAACAGGGCGGCGAGCATCGCGCCGACGAACAGCCCCTCGCGCCCACCCCAGACGAAGCCGATCGCGATGCCGGGGAAGACCGAGTGGGTGAGGCCGTCGCTGATGAACTCGAGACCCCGGAGGTTCACCAGCACCCCGACGACGCCGGCGACCAGGCTGAGCGCGCCCAGAACGATGAGGGCCCGGGTCATGAACGGCAGGGCGAAGGCGTCGACCAGCGGGCTGAGGAAGTCCACCTCAGTGACCGGTGTGCCCGGGCACGACCACGGTGTGCTCGTCGATTTCCACGCCGACCTCCCGGAACGTGCGCTGTACGTTCTCCAGGATGAGCACCGATTCGCGCGGCCCGAATGCCACCTGGGTGCCGTTGAGCAGCAGGACCAGTTCGCACACCTCGCGGGCGAGCTGGAGGTCGTGGGTGGAGACGACCACGGCCACGCCCTCCTCCTTCAAACGCTTGACCGTGCCCACGAGCGCGTCGCGGTTCTGCTGGTCGAGGCCGTTGAACGGCTCGTCGAGCAGCAGCAGGCGGGGGCCCGCGGCCACGGCCCGGGCGAGCAGTCCGCGCTGCTGCTGGCCGCCGGAGAGTTCGCCGAAGCGGGTTTTCGCGCGGTGCGCGAGGCCCACCGCGTCGAGGGCGTGGGCGACGGCCTGGCGGTCGCGCCTGCCGGGCAGGCGCAGCCAGCCCAGCGACCGGTAGCGCCCCATCATGACGACCTGCTCGAGCGTGACCGGGAACTGCTGGTCGATCTCGTCGGCCTGCGGCACGTAGCCGATCGACCCGGCCGGGGCCGCAGCCGCCCCCAGCACCTCGACGGTGCCGTTCACGCGCTGAATCAAACCGAGGATGCCTTTGAGCAGCGTGGACTTGCCGGACCCGTTGGGCCCGATCAGCGCCACGGCCTCGCCGGCGCGCACCTCGAAGTCGATGTCGGCCAGGGCGGGTCCTTGGCCGTAGGAGAATGAGGCGCCCGCCACCCTGAGCGCGACGGGCGCGCTCGGCCGTACTTGAGAAAGGTTCTCGATCACTGACTAACTATCGCAGGTCTGCGGGCACCGCGGTGTGCTCGGCTCCCCAGGATTCAAGGATCAGACTGACGTTGTGCAGCTGCGAGCTGATGTAGGTGGCGCCCTCGCTGTCCTCCGCGCCGAGGGAATCGCTGTAGAGCGCGTCCTCGCCCGAGTACACGGTGACGCCGGCCTCGGCGGCGATGGTGTCGGCGGCCTTCGGGCTGATCGAGGCCTCTGAGAAGACGGCCTTGACCCCGGTGGCCGTGATGGCCGCGACGAGTTGGTCGATCGCGGCGGCGCTGGGTTCGGCGTTGTCGTCGAAGCTCGGGATGATGGAGCCGACGTAGGTGAGGCCGTAGGCCGCGGTGAAGTAGCCGAACGCGTCGTGGTTGCTCACGAGCAGGCGCTGCTCGGCCGGCACGGCGTCGATGTTGGTGCGGATCCACTCGTCGAGCTCGGCGAGCCGACCGGCGTACGCGGTCGCGTTGGCGTCGAAGTCCGCGGCCAGGTCCGGCTGGGCGTCGCTGAGGCCGGCGGCGATGGTGCCGACCATGGTCTCGGCGTTGGAGACGTCGGTCCAGATGTGCGGGTTGCCGCCCTCGTGGGAGTGCTCGGCGTCATCCGTCGCACCCTCTTCGTCCGCGTGTTCCTCTTCGTCCGCGTGTTCCTCCTCGCCGGCGTGCTCGTCGCCGGCCGCGACGTCCTGGATCTCGATCCCCTCATCGGAATCGATGGTCACGCCGTCGAAACCGCTGGCGCTGATCGCGTCGTCAAGCCATTCCTCGAGGCCCACGCCGTTGATCACGAGCACATCGGCTTCGCCGAGCGCCGTCAGGTCGGCCACCGACGGGTCGTAGCTGTGCGCGCTCTGGTTGGGCTGGATCAGCTGGGTCACCGACACGCCCGCGGTGTCACCGACGACATTGCGGGTCAGGTCCGCGATCTGCGTGGTCGTCGCCACCACCTTGAGGTCGCCGGTGCTGCCGTCAGCGGCGGTGCCGCCGGTCGGCGCGCAGCTGGTCAGGGTCAACGCGGCAGCGGTAGCCAGGGCGGGGAGGACGAATCGTTTCTTGATCACACGGCGACGCTACGCCTAATGATAATGATTGTCAACACCAATAGCGACGCTCAACGGGCGGCCGGGCCGGTTCAGATGACGCCGGACGTGCCGAGCAGGGAACCGATCAGGAAGGTGACGACCAGCGCCGCGGCGCCGCCGAGCATGACCCGGATGGTCGCGCGGAGCTTCGGGCTGCCGCCGAGGTGGGCGCCGGTCATACCGAGCACCGCGAGTGCGAGGAGCACGGCGCCGAACGTGATCGGTATGCGTACGCTCTCGGGCAGGAGCAGGATGGCCAGGAACGGGAGCAACGCGCCGAGAGTGAAGGCCGCGGCCGAGACCCAGGCGGCGTGCCAGGCGCTGACAACGTCGTCCTCGGCAATGTTGTGCTCAGCGAGCAGGTGGGCGCGCACCGGATCGATCGCCGTGAATTCCACGGCCACCTGCCGGGCCGTCGCGGGGGCGAGCCCCTGCTTTTCGTAGAGTCGCGCGAGTTCGTCGAGTTCGCCCTCGGGGTCGGCGCTGAGCTCGCGCCTCTCGCGTTCGATCAGGGTGCGCTGGCTGTCACTCTGGCTGCTGACCGAGACATACTCGCCCAGGGCCATCGAGATGGCCCCGCCGACGAGGCCGGCGGTGCCTGCCGCTGCGATGGCGGCGGTCGAACCGGTCGCCCCGGCCACGCCCACGACGAGCGCCGCGACGGAGACGATGCCATCGTTCGCACCGAGCACCCCGGCACGGAGCCAGTTCAGCCGGCCGGCATGGCTCTCGGTGCGCTTCGGTTCGGCGCCAGGGACAGCAACCGAGGGGGTGAGGACAACGGTTCCGGCGGGGGCGAGGGTGGTCATTTGAATATCAGAACACAGGCCGGCACCCCGCCGCCAGCGTGGACAGCCTCACCTCACCGGCGAGCAGAAGAGCCGGTGAGGTAAGGCTTCCGATACTTTCAGGTTGCTACTCGAGCAGCAGCGCGGGCTCCTCGATGATGCTGGCGACGTCCGCCAGGAAGCGGCTCGCGACGTCCCCGTCGACGACGCGGTGGTCGAAGCTCGCGCCGATGGTCGTCACCTGACGCACGCGCACCTCGCCGTCGACGACCCACGGTTTGGGCTTGATCGTGCCCAGTGCGACGATGCCGGCCTCGCCGGAGTTGAGGATGGGGGTGCCGGTGTCCATGCCGAAGACACCGATGTTCGTGATCGTGATCGTGCCGTTCGCCATATCGGCCGGGGAGGTCTTGCCGTCCCGGGCGGTCATCGTCAGCTTCTCGAGTGCGCCGGCCAGTTCGAGCAGGCTCATGTCCTGCGCTTCCTTCACATTGGGCACGATGAGCCCGCGCGGGGTGGCCGCGGCGATGCCCAGGTTCACGTAGTGCTTGATGACGATTTCCTCGTCGGTGAACACTGAGTTGACCGTGGGGTTGCGCCGCACGGCCCAGATCAGGGCCTTGGCCATGATCAGCATCGGCGATACTCGCACGCCGGCAAAGTCGGTGGAGGCCTTGAGTCGCTTGACGAACTCCATGGTGCGGGTGGCGTCCACGTCGACGAAGAGGCTCACATGCGGGGCGGAGAAGGCGCTGGACACCATGGCCTGGGCGATGGCCTTACGCACGCCCTTGACCGGGATCCGCTCCTCGCGGTCGCTGGGCCATTCCGGAGTCTGGATGTTGCGGAACACGCTGGCCTGGCTCGCCTCTCGCAGCACGTCCTCGCGGGTGACGTCGCCGACCGGGCCGGTCGCCTCGACCAGGGTCAGGTCGACGCCGAGGTCCTTGGCCAGCTTGCGGATCGGCGGCTTGGCGACGACAGGGCCGGCGGATGCCGCGCGCGGCAGCTGCGGAAGGGGCTGGGCGGCCGGCCGCTGCGGGTGCACGGGCGGCGGCGCAATCGACTCGTGGGCCACGAGGGTGACCCCATGGCGCTTGCGCCGGGTGGGCATGGTCGCCGCTGCGCCGCGCCCGACCAGGACCGCGCCCTGCGTCTCCGCCGGCTCGTCCGTGATGGTCGAGCCGGCATCCGCTGCCGCGCTGGCCAGCTCGCCGGCGCCGTTGGCCGGTCGGGCGGTCGGGGCTCCGGCGATGGTCTCGGCCAGGATGGTGATGATCACTGTTCCGACGTCGACGGTGGTGCCGGGCTGCACCAGAATCTCCCCGACCACGCCGACATAGGGCGACGGCAGCTCGACCAGCGATTTCGCCGTCTCGATCTCGACCAGCACCTGGTTGATCGACACGGAGTCGCCGGGCGCGACCTTCCATTCCACGATTTCGGCCTCGGTGAGACCCTCCCCGACGTCGGGCAGTGTGAATTTCGACACGCTCATCGAGTGCGCTCCTTGCGATTGGTGAGGCGAGAGTGGCCGTTCCGGTCGAGAGTGACCCGTGGAACGGGCACTCTCGACCGGAAAGGTGACTGTCGGGAGAGCTGTGCGGGGATCAAGAGGAATCAGTAGGAGAGGGCGCGGTCGACGGCCTCGAGAACGCGGTCCGGGCTGGGCAGGAAGTGCGTCTCGACGGCGGCCGGCGGGAACGGGGTGTCGAAGCCGGAGACGCGCAGCACGGGAGCCTCGAGCAGGTAGAAGGCTTTCTCCATGACGGTGGCGGCGATCTCCGATCCGACGCTGACGAAGCCGTGGGCCTCCTGCGCGACGACCAGGTGCCCGGTCTTCTCGACCGAGGTGAGGATGGGGCCGTAGTCGATCGGCGAGATCGAGCGCAGGTCGATGACCTCGATGCTGGTGCCCTCGGCCGCCGCGAGATCAGCGGCCTGCAGCAGGACGCTGACCATGGCGCCGTGGCCGACGACCGTGGCATCCGTGCCGCTTCGCACCACGCGGCTGGCGTGCAGGGGCGTGCCGCTCTCGGCGAGGTTGACTTCGCCCTTGGGCCAGTAGCGGCTCTTGGGCTCGAAGAAGATGACCGGGTCGTCGGAGGCGATGGCCTCCTGCATCATCCAATAGGCGTCGTGCGGGTTCGATGGGCTGACCACGCGCAGACCCGGTGTGTGCGCGAAGTACGTCTCCGGGCTCTCCTGGTGGTGCTCGATCGAGCCGATGTGACCGCCGTAGGGGATGCGGATGACGACGGGCATGGTGACCTGGCCCTCGTGCCGGTTGCGCATCCGGGACAGCTGGCTGGTGATCTGATCGAAGCCGGGGAAGACGAAGCCGTCGAACTGGATCTCGCAGACCGGGCGGTAGCCGCGGAGGGCCAGGCCGATGGCCGTGCCGATGATGCCGGACTCTGCCAGCGGGGTGTCCAGCACGCGCTTGTCGCCGAATTCTGCGAACAGTCCCTCGGTTACGCGGAAGACCCCGCCCAGCGGGCCGATGTCCTCGCCCATCATCAGCACCCGGGGGTTGTCGCGCATCGCCTGGCGCAGGCCCGCGTTGAGGGCCTTCGTCATGGGCAGGTTCACCGTGCCGGTGCCGGGGATGGCCCGCTCGGCGGCGACCAGGGTGGCGGGCGGCGTGGCGGCGGGGTGGGTGGCAGGCTGGGTGGCGGCGTGCTGGGTCGCCGGGCCGGTGGTGTTCGTCACGATCGTGTCGATCACGCGTCGCCTCCTTCGAAGGATGCCTCGTAGCGGTCGAGCCAGGCCTTCTGTTCCTGGATCAGCGGGTGGGATTCGGCGTAGACGTTGTCGAAGATGACGGCCTTCTCCGGGGAGTGGATGTCGAGCGCGCGGCGGCGCACATCCGCGGCGTAGTCGTCGGCCTCCTCGTCGACGGCGTTGAGGAACTCCTGCTCGACGCCCAGGCCCTGCAGATAACTGCGGAAGCGCAGGATCGGGTCGCGGGCCACCCAGTAGGCGAGCTCCTCGGGGTCGCGGTACTTGGTGGGGTCATCGGCCGTCGTGTGGGCGCCGACGCGGTAGGTGAGGGCCTCGATCAGGGCCGGGCCTTGTCCGGCACGGGCGTCGTCCAGGTGCTTGGCCGTCACCGCGAAGCTGGCGAGAACGTCGTTGCCGTCGACCTGGGTTCCGGGCATGCCGAAGCCGGCGGCGCGCAGGTAGAGCGGCGTGCGGGACTGCCGGGTCACCGGCACCGAGATGGCCCAGTGGTTGTTCTGCAGGAAGAAGACCTGCGGGGTCTGGTAGCTGGCGGCGAAGACGAGCGCCTCGTTGGCGTCGCCCTGCGACGAGGCTCCGTCGCCGTAGTACACGATGACGGCCTGGTCGGTCTCGGGGTTGCCGGTCGCGGTCGCGCCGTCGAGCTGCATGCCCATCGCGTAGCCCGTGGCGTGCAGGGTCTGCGAGGCCAGCACGAGCGTGTAGAGGTGGAAGTTTCCGTGGTCCTCGGGGGTCCAGCCGCCGAGGGTGACGCCGCGCAGCATCCGCAGGATATCGACGGGGTCGAGACCGCGGATCATGCCGACGACGTGCTCGCGGTAGGAGGGGAAGACGTGGTCCTGAGGGCGGGTCGCGTACGCGGAGCCGACCTGGGCGGCCTCCTGGCCGTGGCTCGGAACCCAGAGGGCCAGCTGGCCCTGCCGCTGCAGGTTGGCGGCCTCGGTGTCGAAGCGGCGCACCACCACCATGTCGCGGTAGAACCGCCGGTAGTCGGCCTCCGTCAGCCGATCCAGGTAGGGCAGGAATTCGGCCGCGGAATCGCTCGGGGCGAAGACACCCTCCGGGGAGAGCAGTCGCACCGTGGGAGAGGCAGTGGGGGTCTCTGGCACCGTACTAACCTAGCTTCCGGGCGGGGTGCCCCATTGGTAGATCATCAACAATGTCAGCGCAAATACCTAGAAGCTTTTCTACAGATTCTTCCTCCCCGATCGAGATTCGGATGCCCTCGGGGAACGGGCGCACGATGAGGCCGACGGCCGACAGGACGTCGGCGATGTCGGTGGTGTCCTGGGCGGTGGGCAGCCAGATGAAGTTGCCCTGCGGAGCCGGGATGTTCCACCCCTGCTCGCCCAACAGACGCCAGACCAGGTCGCGCCGCTCGGTCAGGGCGCGCACGCGCCGCAACAGCTGATCGGAGGCGTCGAGGGAGGCGATCGCGGCAGCGCCGGCCACGCCGGTGACCGAGAGCGGGATCGCGGTGGACCGTGCCGCGTCGAGCACGGCGACGGGGCCGAGTGCGTAGCCGACGCGCAGGCCGGCCAGGCCGTAGGCCTTGGAGAAGGTGCGCAGCACGACCAGGTTCGGGAACCGGGACAGCAGGGGCAGCCCGTTGACCGCCTCGGGGTCGGTGACGAACTCGGCGTAGGCCTCGTCGAGGATGACGAGGAGGTCCGGCGGGACGACGGCCATGAACGATTCGAACTCGTCGGCCGTGACGATGGTGCCGGTCGGGTTGTTCGGACTGCAGATGATCACGACTCGGGTCTGCGCGGTGATGCGGGTGGCCATTTCTGGCAGGTCGTGACCATGGTCCGGTCGGTTCGGCACCTGCACGCTCGTGGCGCCGGCGACGGTGACCAGGCCGGGGTAGGCCTCGAAGGAGCGCCACGAGTAGAGCACCTCGTCGCCCGGTCCCGCGGCGGCGAGGATGAGCTGGGCCAGGAGGGCCACGGAGCCGGCACCGACGTGCACCTCGTCGACGCTCCGCTCGAACCGGGCGGCCAGCCGTTCGCGCAGGGCCAGGGCCGAGGCATCCGGGTAGCGGTTGTACGCGGTCTCGGCGTGCACGGCGGCGATGACGCCGGGCAACGGATCGAAGGGGTTCTCGTTGCTCGAGAGTTTGAACGCGCTGGCGGCGGCAGGTTGACCCTGCCGATAGGCCGGGAGGGCGACAATCTCGGGGCGCAGGCGGACCGAGGGCGGGTCTGATGGGCTCACCCGGCGATTCTACGCCGCAGCATATTCACGTGGCCGCATAGCCAGGCCCAGGGTTGCCGATCCGTCGTGACCCATCCGTGCGACCGGGCATGACCGATGCCATAGTGGAGGCATGGCCAGATTCCTGATCAAGCTGATTCTCAACTCGTTCGCCCTGTGGCTCACCACCCTGCTCGTCAGCGGAGTGCGGGTCGATCCGTTCGCGGAGGGCACGACCGCCCTCATCGCCACCTATCTGTTGGTCGGGCTGGTCTTCGGCTTCGTCAACAGTGTGATCGGCGGGTTCGTGCGCGTCGTCGCGTTCCCGGTCTACATCCTCACACTCGGCCTGATCTCCCTGATCGTGAACGGTTTCCTCCTGATGATCGTGGCCTGGTTCTCGGATCTGCTCGGCTTCGGGCTCGTGGTCGACGACTTCTGGTGGGGCGTGCTCGGCGCACTCGTGCTGGGCATCATCAGCTGGATCCTCGGCGCGCTGATCCGACCGGTCAACCCGCGCTCGTAGCTCACGTCAGCCGGTCGGGTCAGCCGTCGGGTCAGCCGTCGGCCAGTCGGATGCCCCGCCACCGGGAGGACTCGCCGTCTTCCGTGCCGATGACCTCCCCCAGCGTCGCCCGGAACTCCTGCAATCGAGGCTCCTCGGAGCCGTCCATGAGCCGCCCGGTGTCCCGATAGACGGTGAGGGCGTGGGCCGGCAGCGCCTGGTCGCGGGGCACGTCCTTCCCCGCGAACACCTCGCGCCGCACGATCAGGCGCTCGTCCTCGCCGGTGGCCGTTCCGCCCAGCGCCGGGATGAGGTCGTCGGTGTGCTCGACCGTGACGGCCGCCAGGTCTGCGGGCAGGGTCACCTGGGCGGTGAGGCCGCCGAAGGTCGCCACCGCGACGGTGTTGAAATCCCCCGATGCCGCCAGCTGCGCCGCGACCAGCCCGCCCTGCGAGTGCCCCACCGGCACCACCGGGTCGCCCGGGGCCACCCCGGCCTCCCGCATGGCCTGCACGACCGCCCGGTAGGAGCCGGAGCCCTGATCGGCGACGGCGGCGAGGTTGGAGGTCAGGTCCCACGGTTGTTCGCCGGCGACGGGGCTCCACGCCGCGGTGCCGCCGATGTAGACCACCCAGGATGCGTCATCCGGGCCGCCGTAGCGCTCGATGCGCACCTGCGGGGCGTTTTCCGACACCGAGGGGATGCGGGCGGCCAGGTCCTCGAAGCCGGTCGGCGGCGCCACGGACCGGTTTGTGGGTGCGACCGGATGCGGCGGGCCGAGAGGTGCAACCGGATGCGGCGGGCCGAGGGGGCGCGCCGGGACATCGAGCCGTTCCACCGACACGGGAGTCTCGCGCAGCAGGCCGAGCGGGCGGGCGAGTCCGACCAGGCCCACCGCGGTCGTCGTCACGCCGAGCAGGCCGAGGCCCTCGTCGCCGAGGGCCAGGGACACCGGGAACGGCACGCCGGCCCGGCCGGCGGCGGCGTCGTCGGCCGAGGAGACGATCACCCGCACCGCCGCGACCAGGACGGGGTTGGTCAGGGCCCGCGGATGCGTCTGGAGCCAGGCGCCGATTTCGGCGGCCGCGTCTCCGGGGCGCCGGCCGGTGAGCACCCCGCCGAGGAGCAGCCCCACCGCCCCGACCGTGAGTCCGGGCACGGCCGCAACAGCCAGGAGGGGAGCCAGCAGCCCCAGTGTGGAGCCCAGCCACGCCCCGGACAGGCTCGCGCCCCAGTCCCGCATCCGCTCGGTCCGGCCGTAGCCCTCCGCCGCCTCGATGAGGGCGTCGGCCAGGGCCTGGCTGCGCTCCGCGACTCTGCCCAGGGCGTTCCGGGCCGCGTGCACGTGCATCCCGGCGCTGGGCACGCTCAGCACCGGACCCGCAGACAGGTCGGAATCCAGTGACTGGATGAGCGCCAGCCGCTCCAGCCAGTCCTCGGCGTCGCTCTGCAGGAGCCGCAGCCGCGCCGCCTCGGCCAGCAGCGTGTCGGTGGCGACCAATGTGCTTCCGCCGCCGGACACGATCAGGGTGTCGCCGGGGCCTTCGGGCCGCTCCCCCGTCATCGCGGTGCCCGAGCCGGAGCCAGTCCGGGCGCCCGGCCGGATGCCGCGGCCGGGGCTGCGGGGAGGGCCGCGGTGAGGGCCGCCCCGACCTGGTCGATCGCGGCCACCACCTCGGTGAGGGCGGTGTCGAGGAGGCCGGCGGCCCGGCGGAGCTCGCCGGCGAGGTCGCCGCGCTGGCGGTCGTAGCCCCGCTGGGCCTCTGAGCGCCAGGAGCCGGTCAGGTCGCCGGCCGTGAGCCGGCCCGCGGCGAAGTCGACGTCGTCGCGGAGCAGGCGCAGCAGCATCCGTCGGTGCCGGAGTTCGTCCAGGCGCGCCTCGAGCGCGTAGTCAGACCAGATCGTGCCGGTCAAGAGCGTGCCGCCCGCAATGCCCATGCCTGCCCTCCTGAGCGCTGCCGATTCACTGCCAGTGAGCGTCCCACCCCCGGCCGGGCCGTCCTCGCCGAATCCGAAAGTTCACGGACTATGCCGCCCGAAGGGGGCTGTGGAGGGGAGCCGGTGCAAGAGAATGGGGAGATGGTGTTTGTGTCGATCACTCCCGATGAGTCGACACCCTTCCGCATTGTTTTCGTCTGCACCGGCAACATCTGTCGCTCGCCGATGGCCGAGGTGACGCTGCGTGACCTGATCACCCGCTCCGGCCTGGGCCGTTTGATCACCACCAGCTCAGCCGGCACCGGGGACTGGCATGTCGGCGAGCAGGCGGACCGGCGCACGATCGCCGCCCTGGCCGCCCGCGGCTACGACGGCCGGCACCACCGGGCCCGCCAGTTCGACCCGGAGTGGTTCGGCGACCTCGACCTCGTCGTGGTGCTCGACCGGGCGCAGGAACGCATCCTGCGCAACTGGGCAACGACCGAACGTGACCGCAGCAAGGTGCGCCTGCTGCTGAGTTTCGATGCGGCCCAGGCTCCACTGATGGACGTGCCGGACCCCTATTACTCGGACGATGCTTTTTTTGGCACCGTTCTTGGCATGATTGAGAGCGCAAATGAAGCGCTCTTCGCGCAGCTTGCACCCGCAATCCGACAGGGAGTCCGATGAGTCCGTTACCGCCCCAGGTCCTCAGCCCACTCGATGGCCGCTATCGCGCCGCCGTCACCGAACTGGGCGAGTACCTGTCCGAGGCCGGTCTCAACCGGGCCCGCGTGCGGGTCGAGGTGGAGTGGCTGATCACCCTCACCGACCGCAGCCTGTTCGGATCCGCGCCGCTGACCGCCGAGCAGAAGCTGGCCCTGCGCGCCCTGGTCACCGACTTCGGCCAGGCCGAGATCGACGAGCTGGCCGTGCTGGAAGCGACCACCCGGCACGACGTGAAGGCCGTCGAGTACCTCGTGCGGCGCCGCCTCAGCACTCTGGGCCTCGACCACATCTGCGATCTGACCCACCTTGCCGCCACCAGCGATGACATCAACAAGCTGTCCTACGCGCTGACCGTGAGCGACGCCCTGCGCG
>DATISQ010000135.1:0-2461 GCA_035581905.1 Cryobacterium sp. | reverse complement strand
GGGTCGGCCCCGTGGGGAGCCCGCAACGCCGCCGTGATCGCAGCGGATGCCGTGACCCGCCTGGCCCGGTACCGCGCCCCGGTGCAGATCACCGCGGACTGGCGCCGATACGTGCAGGCCCTCGATCTGGAACCCGCCCTCGCTGCGCGACTGCTCGACCCGCACCGGATCGACGGCGCCCTGAACGAGCTCGGCAGCCTGGCCGGGTTCGCACACGCCTCCACCCACACCACCATCTCGCCCAACATCGTGCGGGCCGGCGTGAAGGACAACGTCATCCCCGCGCTCGCCACCATCACCCTCGACATCCGGGTGCTGCCCGACCTGGCCGCCGCCGACGTCGACGCCTACCTGCGGGACGCGCTCGGTGACCTGGCCGACGACGTCCAGATCGAGGGCGACGATTTCGCCGCCGCCACCCGGTCAGCGGTCGACACGCCGCTGTTCCACTCGCTCGGCAGCGCCGTACGCCGGGCCTACCCCGACGCCGACCTGCTCCCGGTGCTCAGCGTCGGCGGCTCCGACGCCCGGTTCTACCGCCGCCGCGGCATCCCCGCCTATGGTTTCGCCCTGCTCAGCCGGCACTGGGACTACGGCACCTTCCGGAAGCTGTTCCACGGCAACGACGAGCGCATCGACATCGGCTCGATCGCGCTGACGGTCGCGGCCCTCGACACCGTCGTGCGCGACTTCCTCGACTGAGCCGCCGCAGCCGGGAGAGACAGATGAGACAGACCAGACCCCGGAGGCAGGCCCCACCCCGGAGGCAGGCCCCACTCAGGAGGCAGGCCGGTACCCGGCGACGGATGCCCGCCCGCACCGGTTCGGGAGCCGTCGCCTACCTGGCGATCGTCGCCTTCGTGTCGATCTACCTCGTCGTGGACGCCTACCGGCCGGTTTCGATCTGGGTGGCCGCGTTCTACCTGGCCCTCAGCCTCGTCTGTTTCGTCGTCTACGCCGTGGACAAATCCGCCGCGGTCGCCGCGCGCTGGCGGGTGCCGGAGAACACGCTGCTGCTCCTCGGGTTCGCCGGCGGCTGGCCGGGAGCGATCGTGGCGCAGCAGGTGCTGCGGCACAAGACGAAGAAGGTTAGTTTTCGCCAGACGTTCTGGGGCACGGTGGCCCTGAACGCGCTGGCTTTCGTGGCGATCTTCTCGCCGCTGCTGCCGGCAATGCTGGCCGGCTGAGCCGCGCTGAGCCGCACGGCGTGTGTCTTGCCGGGGCCGGACCCCGCCGAGTTCGACACCTGCGGTCGAGTTCGACCGGTGTGCGGGGCGAGCTCGACCGGAAGGGGCGAACTCGGCGGTGCCCGTGCGGCGGGTGGGTGAGCAGGCACCGACCTTTCGCGATGCCCGGCACTTGACAGCCCGACCGGATCGTGCTCGGCACCACCTTCGTCGCAACCGATCTGCCGGCCTACCTCGCGGGAGTGATCGTCGTTGCTGCAGTGGATGCCGCCGCCCGCCCGCCGCCCGCCCGCCGCCGTCGGCTGCCGCCCGCCCGCCGTCGCCCGCCTCCCGCCCGCCGCGGGCTGTTTGCCGCCCGCCGTCGGCTGTGACGGTGTGCCCCGCTGACCGGTGATCTCTGCTAGCCGGTGATCTCCGCGAGGCGTGCCTGCACGATCTGCTCGAGCACGTCGTCGGGCACCGGGTGGTCCGGCGTGAAACGGATGGTGCCCTTCGACAGGGAGAAGCCCTCGAGGTGAGAGCGCACCGCATCGATCGCCGCGGGTGAGAACGGGAAAACCGACAGGTGCTGGGCGCTGGCGGCCACGGCGACGAGCGGACTGCCGTTCACCTTGAGGGTGGGGAGGCCGTAGCTGACGCCGTCGACGGCGTCGGGTGCGAGTCGCCGGGCGATGGCGATGACGTTCTGGAGAGCGTCGCGTTCGGGCTGGGGGACGGCGGCCAGGGACTCCTCGATGGAATTCATGAATCAGAGTGTGGCACGGCGTTGCCGTGCCCGGGCGACGTTCCGGGGGAGGTTCGGGGCGCACCCTGTGGAAGCCGGCGGGCGGTAGAACATGCGCCCGCGTCCACAGGGTGCGCCGCGACGGCTGCTGCGCCCGAGGCCGCAGCGGCCTAAGCTCCCCGGCATGGACATCATCCTCGTTCCCGGGTTCTGGTTGGACGCCTCGTCGTGGTCGGAGGTCACTCCAGCGCTGGTCGCGGCGGGGCACCTGGTGCATCCGCTCACCCTGCCCGGACTGGAATCGGTCGACGCGCCGCGGGCCGGCATCGGCCTGCGCGACCACATCGACGCGGTCGTGGCCGCGGTCGACGCCCTCGACGGCCCGGTGGTCCTGGTCGGCCACGCCGGCGGCGGCGCCATCATCCACGGCGCCGTCGACGCCCGCCCGGATCGGGTGGTGCGGGCCGTCTACGTCGACAGCGGCCCGCTCGGGGCGGGCGGCGTCATCAACGACGGGTTGGCCACCGAGGGAGACGAGATTCCGCTGCCG
>DATISQ010000134.1:0-8121 GCA_035581905.1 Cryobacterium sp. | reverse complement strand
GAGCTGCTCGCCTGGATCATCGGCTGGGACCTGATCCTGGAGATGCTGACCGCCGCGGCCGTGATCGCCAAGTACTGGGGCATCTACCTCAGCAACGTCTTCGCGCTCTGGAACTGGGACATCCCCGCCACCATCGACGTGCTCGGCCTGGACGTGAGCTGGGGCGCGTTCGTGATCGTCGCCGTCTTCACCACCCTGCTCGTGCTCGGCACCCAGCTCTCCGCCCGGGTCGCCAGCGTGTTCACCATCATCAAGGTGGCGATCGTGCTCTTCGTCATCGTCGTCGGTGCGTTCTTCATCAACCCGGCCAACTACTCGCCGTTCATCCCCGAGGCCGTGCCCACCACGGATGGCGTCGGCAGCGACGTCTGGACCCAGTCGCTGTTCTCCTTCATGACCGGCGCCGCCCCGGCGCAGTACGGCATTTTCGGCCTGCTCGCCGGCGCCTCGCTGGTCTTCTTCGCGTTCATCGGATTCGACGTGGTCGCCACCAGCGCCGAAGAGGTCAAGAACCCGCAGAAGACCCTGCCGCGCGGCATCTTCGCCGGTCTGGCCATCGTCACGGTGCTCTACCTGGGCGTCAGCCTCGTGCTCACCGGCATGGTGCCGTACACCGTCCTCGCCGACGACCCCAACGCCTCCCTCGCGACGGCGTTCGTCTCGGTCGGCGCCGGCTGGGCGGCCCAGGTCATCTCGGTCGGCATCCTGGTGGGGCTGACCACCGTGATCATGGTGCTGCTCCTCGGCCTCTCCCGCGTGCTCTTCGCCATGAGCCGCGACGGCCTGCTGCCGCGCGGCCTGAGCGTCACCTCGTCCAAGCGGGGCACCCCCGCCCGGGTGCAGATCATCTCCGGTGCCGCGGTCGCCCTGATCGCCGGGTTCACCGACGTGGGCGTGCTCGAGGAAATGATCAACATCGGCACGCTGTCGGCCTTCGTGCTGGTCAGCATCGCCGTGGTCGTGCTGCGCAAGAAGCGCCCCGACCTGCCCCGGGCCTTCAAGGTGCCGTTCTCGCCGTACCTGCCGATCCTGTCGGCGGTGCTCTGCTTCTGGCTGATGCTCAACCTCACGACGCTCACCTGGGTGCGCTTCGCGGTCTGGCTCGCGATCGGAGTCGCGGTGTACTTCCTCTACGGCCGCCGCCACTCGGTGGTCGGCATCGAGGCCAAGCGCGTCGCCGACGAAAACCTCATCGAGGAGATGATCGCCGAGGAAAGTGCCGCCCTGGGCAGGAAATAGCCGCAGTCCCGCGGTTCGGGGCACTGGGTAGACCTCCAGCAGCGATCGGGGAGGATGGGGACATGCTGCACCGCCACCCCGTCCTCTCCCTGGTCACGCTCGCCTATCTGGCGTTCGTGGGCTGGGTGACCCTCGGGCCGCAACCGCTCGACAGCGGCAACAACGGGTTGCTGCTGCGGGCGCTCCGATTCTTCTCTCGCCACGACGCCACCGACTGGATCACCTACGGACGGGTCGAATTCGCGGCCAACGTCGCCATGTTCATCCCGATCGGGGTGTTCCTGCTGCTGCTGTTCGGGCGCCGGTTCTGGTGGCTGGCCATCGTCGTGGCCGTCCTGCTCACCGGTTCGATCGAGTTCACCCAGCAGTTCCTGCCGACCCGGTTCCCGGATGTCCGCGATCTGGTCGCGAACGGCGGCGGCGCCGTAATCGGGGTTGCCCTCGGCCTCGTCCTCACGGCGTTCAAGCTGGTGCGCCGTGAGGACCCCCGGCCGAGGCGGGCTGCGGCGACCTACAGCCGGTAGAGGCGCGCCTCCCAGGGGCGCAGGACCGGGCTCGCGGCCGGTGCGGCGGCATCCGCCCTGGCCGGGTAGTTGGCCAGAACCAGGTCAGCACCGGAGACGTCCAGCGGCAGCGGGTCGGTGAACGGGGCGTCCGACGCGTTCGCCACGACGAGCAGCGTGTCGTCACCCCGGGTGCGGGTGAAGGCGTAGAGCGCGTCATGGTCGGGTTCGAGCAGGGTGAAGTCGCCGAGGGCGACCGTCTCGTTCTCGTGCCGCAGGGCGATCAGGCGCTGGTAGAAGCGGAACACGCTCTGCTTGCTCGCCAGGTCGGCAGCCACGTTGACCTGGGTGCTGTTCGGGTTCACGGCCAGCCACGGCGTTCCGGTGGTGAAGCCGGCCTGCGGCGAGGCATCCCACTGCATCGGGGTGCGCGCGTTGTCGCGTCCCATGGTCTGCACGCCGGCGAGCACGCTGCCGGGGTCCAGGTCGAACTCCTCCACGGCCTCGCGATAGTGGTTGAGGGACTCCAGGTCGCGGTAGTCGTCGATGGAGTCGAAGCGCACGTTGGTCATGCCGATCTCCTCGCCCTGGTAGATGTAGGGCGTGCCGCGGTGCAGGTGCAGCACCAGGGCCCAGAGTGTCGCCGACTCGTAGCGGTAATCCGTATCGCTGCCGAAGCGCGACACCAGCCGGGGCTGGTCGTGGTTGTTCAGGTAGAGGCTGTTCCAGCCGGTCTCGGCCAGACCCTCCTGCCAGCGGGACAGGTTCTGCTTGAGCGCCGTGAGGCTGCGGGGCAGCACGTCGAACTTGTGCTCGCCCTGGTCGAGCCCGACATGCTCGAACTGGAAGATCATGTCGACTTCGCCACGGGCCGGGTCGGTGAAGAGCAGGGCGTCGTCCGTGCTCACCCCGGGCATCTCGCCCACGGTCAGGTGCCGGCCGTCCCGCCCGTCGAAGACCTCGCGGTGCATCTCCTGCAGGAACTCGTGGATCTGCGCCCCCATCGGGGAGCCGCCGCCGGTGGCCGGGACCGGCCCGTCGACCAGCTCCACCTGCTTGGCGATGTAGTTGATCACGTCCATTCGGAAGCCGTCCACCCCGCGGTC
This sequence comes from Cryobacterium sp., assembly GCA_035581905.1. Classification (GTDB taxonomy): domain Bacteria; phylum Actinomycetota; class Actinomycetes; order Actinomycetales; family Microbacteriaceae; genus Cryobacterium. The sequence goes on along the minus strand of DATISQ010000134.1, from coordinate 5,273 downwards.
CAGCCACCAGTTCATCATCGAGTAGACGGCCTGCCGCACCTCGGGGTTCTCCCAGTTGAGGTCGGGCTGCTGCTTCGCGAACAGGTGCAGGTAGTACTCACCGGTGGCCGGATCGAGGGTCCAGGCCGGGCCGCTGAAGGCGCTGCGCCAGCCGTTCGGCGGGCTGCCGTCGGCCTGCGGCTGGCGCCACCAGTACCAGTCGCGCTTCGGGTTGGTCAGTGACGACTTCGATTCCTGGAACCAGGCGTGCTCGTCGCTGGTGTGGTTCACCACCAGGTCCATCACGATCTTGATGCCGCGCTCGTGGGCCTCGGCCAGCAGCAGGTCGAACTCGGCCAGGCTGCCGAAGACGGGTTCGATGTCCTGGTAGTCGCTGATGTCGTAGCCGTTGTCGTGCTGCGGCGACGGGTAGACCGGGGAGAGCCAGATCGCGTCGACGCCGAGTTCGGCGAGGTAGTCGAGCTTCGAACGGATGCCGCCGAGGTCGCCGATCCCGTCGCCGTCGGAGTCCGCGAAGCTGCGCGGGTACACCTGGTAGACGACGGCGCTGGTCCACCAGGGGGCAGCGGTATCGGGGGTGGTCTCGGGGATGGTCTCGGGGGCGGCCGTCCCGGCCGTTGGTGCGCTTGTCATGTCTTCGATCCTCTCATCACCCTCCGCCGGTGCCGCCGCTCCCGGCAGCGAATAGAATTGTCTCTACGCGCCGCGCGAGTGGGAGGCTGCACATGCAATTCGGGATCTTCACCGTGGGTGACCTCACGGCCAACCCCACGACCGGCCGCATCCCCACCGAACACGAGCGCATCACGGCCATGGTCGCCATCGCCCGGAAGGCCGAAGAAGTCGGACTCGACGTCTTCGCCGCCGGGGAACACCACAACCCGCCGTTCGTGCCCTCCTCGCCCACGACGCTGCTCGGCTACATCGCCGCGAAGACCGAGCGCATCATTTTGTCGACGGCCACGACGCTGATCACGACCAACGACCCGGTCAAGATCGCCGAAGACTTCGCCATGCTGCAGCACCTCTCCGGCGGGCGGGTCGACCTGATGCTCGGCCGCGGCAACACCGGCCCGGTCTACCCGTGGTTCGGCCAGGACGTGCGCCAGGGCATCCCGCTGGCTCTGGAGAACTACGCTCTGCTGCGCCGGCTGTGGCGGGAGGACGTCGTGGACTGGGAGGGCCAGTTCCGCACCCCGCTGCAGGGGTTCCAGTCGACGCCGCGCCCGCTCGAGGGGGTGCCGCCCTTCGTCTGGCACGCCAGCATCCGCAGCCCGGAGATCGCCGAGCAGGCCGCGTTCTACGGTGACGGCTTCTTCGCCAACAACATCTTCTGGCCGAGGGAGCACTACCTCAAGCTGATCAGCCTCTACCGGACCCGGTTCGAGCACTACGGCCACGGCCGGGGCGACCAGGCGATCGTCGGCCTCGGCGGCCAGGTCTTCATGCGCACGAACTCGCAGGACGCCGTCGACGAATTCCGGCCCTACTTCGACAACGCCCCGGTCTACGGCCACGGCCCGAGCCTCGAGGACTTCACCGAACAGACCCCGCTGACCGTCGGCAGCCCGCAGCAGATCATCGACCGCTACGCCGGCATGCGCGACTACTTCGGCGACTACCAGCGCCAGCTGTTCCTGATGGACCACGCCGGACTGCCGTTGAAGACCGTGCTCGAGCAGCTCGACATCCTCGGCGGCGAGGTGGTGCCCGTGCTCCGCCGCGAGCTGGCCGCGAACCGGCCCGCCCACGTTCCCGACGCCCCCACGCATGCCTCCCTGAAGGCCGACGCCGAGAACGGCCGGCTCGCGGCATCCGTTGCCCGCCCCTGACCTATCCGCGGAAGCAGACACCATGACCCTCGCGCCACCTCGACCCACGACGGATGCGCGCCGCGCCTTCTTCGACGCCCGCCCCGCCGACTCCGCGGCCGTCGACCTCTCGGTGCGAATCGGCAGCCTCACCCTCGCCAACCCGGTGATGCCGGCCTCGGGCTGCTTCGGGCCCTCCCTCGGCCGGCTGATCCCGGTCACCGAGCTCGGCGCGGTCGTCACCAAAACCGTGTTCGGCACCCCGCGCGGCGGCAACGCGGCGCACCGCCTGACCGAGATCCGGGCCGGAATGGTCAACAGCGTCGGCATCCCGAGCCGCGGCGCGGCCGGCTACCTGGCCGGTCAGCATCCGCTCTACCTCGCGCTCGGCGTGCCCGTGATCGTCAGCGTCGGCGGCCACCGGTCCAGCGAGTACGCCCCCGTCGTTCGGGACCTGCGGGGCGCGGGCGACGCCTACGAACTCAACGTGTCCTGCCCGAACCTCGACCGCCACGGCACCGACATCGGCTCCGACCCCGACGCCATCGGGAAGGTCGTGCGCGCCGTGCGCCAGGAGACCGACAAGCCCCTGATCGTCAAGCTGCCCGTGCTGGTCTCCTCGATCGCGGACTGCGCCCAGGCCGCCGAGGCGGCCGGCGCGGACGCGGTCTGCGTGGCCAACTCCGTCCCCGCGTTGCCGCTCACCGCGCTCACGCGCAGCCCCATCCTCGGCAACGTCATCGGCGGCCTCTCCGGACCGAACATCCGCCCGATCGTGCTGCGACTGGTCTGGCTGGCCGCCCGCGCGGTCGACATCCCGGTGATCGCCTGCGGCGGCATCGAAACCGCCGACGACGCCCTCGACTACTTCTCGGTCGGCGCCCGCGCCGTGCAGGTCGGCACGGCCAGCTTCGGGCGCCCGTACGCCATGGTCGAGATCAAACGGGCCCTGCAAGAGCGCTGCGAGGGCGTCGCCGCCGCCGACATCGCCGAACTGATCGAACTGTGGAGAGCCTGATGACCGGTACGCCCGCCCTCGCCGCCCTCGCCGCCCTGCGCCGTCAGCAGGCGTTCGCCGCCGCCGACGAGGCCGCGCTCGACGGCCTCATCGCGGTGCGCCCGCCCGAACGGATGCCCCGGCCCGACCCGGTCTGGGACGACGCCCCCGTTCTCGTGCACGAGGTCGTGGGGGAGCGGTACCGCCGGCTCGTGCTGGCCACCGACACCATTGCGACGACCGCTCTCGCCGGGCAGTTCCTGATGATCCCCGTGCCGCCGGCAGACGGGGAGCGCATCCTGCTCCCGCGCCCGATGGCCATCCACCGCCGGCATCCGGAGCAGGGCACCGTGGAGGTCATCTACGGCGTGGCCGGCCGCGGCACCACCGCGCTCGCCGACGTGGCGGTGGGGGAGAGCCTCCTGGTGACGGGGCCGCTGGGCCGCGGCTTCGAGTTCCCGGATGCCGCCGAGCCGACCGCCACCCACCCGCAGCCGGCCCGCACGGCGCTGATGATCGGCCGCGGCGTCGGCGTCTGCGCCATCATGGGCTCGGTCGAAGACGCCGCCCGGTTCGGCATCGGTGCCACCGTCGTGCTCAGCGGCCGGTCGCGGGCCAACCTGATCGGCCTGGCCGACTGCGCCGAACTCGGCGCCACGGTCATCCCCGTCACCGACGACGACGGCTCCAGCGCGCTGCCGGCGCTCGGCGCACGCCTGCGCGGGCTCTTCACCGCGGCCCCGCCCGATGTGATCCTGGTCTGCGGCGCCGGCGTGCTTGCCCGCCTCGCCGCCGAACTCGGTGCCGAGTGGGGCGCGCCGGTGCAGGTCTCGCTGGAGGCCCACATGGCCTGCGGCCTTGGTTACTGCCACGGATGCGCCGCGCCCGTCGCCACGGATCCCGCCGTCGAGGGGCCGCTGGTCTGCGTCGACGGCCCGGTGTTCGACGCCGTACTGCCGGTCGCCTGAGCCGGCCGAGCCGCGGCCGGGGGCGGGAAACCGGCAGGCTGAACGTGTTCTGTTAGGCTTGAGGAGGTCAAACTTCGGAATGGCCACGAATCACGCTCAATACGGAGAGACCGGCAGCACGCTGGTCCTCGGTGGTGGTTTCCCAACTCGGACGACAAGCCCGCAGTTGGTGAATTTCTACTGGTGGCCAGCATTTGCGCCCTTCTCCTCCGCGTCCAGCTCGCGCGCCATACGGGCAACCGAGTCTTCGTCGCCAGAATGGCGAGAAGCAAAAAACCAAAGGAGAGCACCCCCATATGGAGGGTCCAGAAATCACGTTCGCCGAAACCGTTATCGATAACGGCAAGTACGGCACTCGCACCATCCGTTTTGAAACCGGGCGTCTCGCCCAGCAGGCGCAGGGCTCTGCCGCCGCCTACATCGACGAAGAGACCATGCTTCTCTCCGCCACGAGCGCCAGCAAGAAGCCGAAGGAAAACTTCGACTTCTTCCCCCTCACCATTGACGTCGAAGAGCGCATGTACGCTGCCGGACGCATCCCGGGCAGCTTCTTCCGTCGCGAAGGTCGCCCGTCGACCGAGGCGATCCTCACCTGCCGTCTGATCGACCGGCCGCTGCGCCCGTCGTTCGTCGACGGTCTCCGCAACGAGATCCAGGTTGTCGTCACCGTTCTGGCCATCGCGCCCGACGAGTACTACGACGTGCTCGCGATCAACGCGGCGTCGATGTCGACCCAGCTCGCCGGCCTCCCCTTCTCGGGCCCGATCGGTGGCGTTCGCGTCGCCCTCATCCCGGACGAGAACGGCTCCGGCCAGTGGGTCGCCTTCCCGAAGCACTCGCAGATCGTCGACGCCGTGTTCAGCATGGTCGTGGCCGGCCGCGTTGTGACCGACGCCGACGGCGCGCAGGATGTCGCGATCATGATGATCGAGGCCGAAGCCACCGACAACGCCTGGGACCTCATCAAGGGCGGCGCCATCAAGCCGAACGAAGAGGTCATCGCCGAGGGTATCGAAGCCTCGAAGCCCTTCATCAAGCAGCTCATCGAAGCGCAGCAGAAGGTTGCCGCCTCGGCCGCCAAGCCGACCGGCGCCTACCCGGTGTTCCCGTCCTACGAGCCGGCCACCTACGACGCCGTCGCTGCGCTGGCCTATGACCAGCTCAAGGGCATCTACCAGATCGCCGACAAGATCGAGCGCCAGGATGCGGACGACGCGCTCAAGGCATCCGTCAAGGACGCCGTCGCAGCCCAGGTCGAGGCCGGCCAGCTCGCCGCCGCCGCGAACAACCAGGTGTCTGCCGCGTACAAGTCGGTCACCAAGCTCGTCGTGCGCTCGCGCGTTCTCAACGAGGGCGTCCGCATCGACGGCCGTGGGCTCGCGGACATCCGCCCGCTCGACGCCGAGGTTGCCATCATCCCGCGCGTGCACGGTTCGGCGATCTTCCAGCGCGGCGAGACCCAGATCCTGGGTGTCACCACGCTGAACATGCTCAAGC
>DATISQ010000133.1:0-2884 GCA_035581905.1 Cryobacterium sp. | reverse complement strand
TTCGGGAAGCACCCGGGCGATGGTCGGGGTGCCGTGGGTGAGCGTGCCGGTCTTGTCGAAGACCACGGTTTTGGCGCGGGAGAGCATCTCGAGCACACCGCCGCCCTTGACGATGATGCCGTTGCGGGCGGCGCGGCTCATGCCGCCCATGAACGCGACCGGTGCGGAGATCAACAGCGGGCAGGGGGTCGCCACCACCAGCACCTCGGCGAACCGAACCGGGTCGCCGCTGAAGATCCAGGCCAGGCCCGCGATGAAGAGCGACACCGCCGTGAACGGCACGGCGTAGCGGTCCGCGAGGCGCACCACGGGGGCCTTGCTGGCCGCGGCCCCCTCGACCAGCGCGATGATCTGCTGGTACTGGCTGTTCGCGGCGGTCGCGGTGGCCCGGATGGTGGCGGCGCTCTGGCCGTTGATCGACCCGCTGAGCACGGCGTCGCCGGCTTCGCGCTCCACCGGGAGGCTTTCCCCGGTGAGCGAGGACTCGTCGAAGGCGGCGCTGGCGGAGACGAGCTCACCGTCGACCGGCACGATCTCGGCCGGGCGCACGAGGAGCAGGTCACCCGGTCGCACATCGGTGGCCGGCACATCCTCGACCTCGCCGTTGGCGCTACCGGCGCCGGCGCCCAGCCGGTGCGCGATCTGCGGGGCCCGCTGGAGCAGGGCGTCGAGCTCGCGCTTGGCGCGGTTCACGGCGAAGTCTTCCAGGGCCGCGCCGCCGGTGAGCATCAGCACGATGATCAGGGTGGCGACGTATTCGCCCACCAGGACCGTGGCGATGATGGCCATGATGGCGAGCACGTCGATACCGAGGGTGCCCCGCCGCAGCTGTCGCACCATGCCGACCGCTTCGTAACCGGCGACCAGCAGGCCGAATCCGCTGAACAGCCAGCGCACGGCATCCGTCTGGCCGACCAGGGCGAGCACCACGCCGATGAGTCCGACCAGCACGGTCGTGGCGACAAGCGGGTAACGACGAATGGCGGCGACCAGAGACGACATGGTCATAGTCTTGCCTTGCTTGCGGAGCTCCGCCAGCAAGGAAAGCCTCCCCTCAGAGGCAGAATCCAGAGGCAGAATCCGCCACGAAAAAGGCGGCAGCCTCACCCGATGGTGAGGCTGCCGCCCTGTTCCGCGGTTACGCCAGGCGGGTCTGGAGGTTCTCCGCGATGGCCGCAAGGAATTCCTCGGTCGTCTGGAAGCCCTGCTCCGGGCCGACGAGGAGCGCGAGGTCCTTGGTCATCTTGCCGCTCTCGACGGTCTTGATGACGACGTCTTCCAGCGTATTCGCGAACTCGGCGAGAGCCGGGTTGCCGTCGAGCTTGGCACGGTGCGCGAGCCCGCGGGTCCAGGCGTAGATCGAGGCGATCGGGTTGGTCGAGGTGGGCTTGCCCTGCTGGTGCTGACGGTAGTGGCGCGTCACGGTGCCGTGCGCGGCCTCAGCCTCGACGACCTTTCCGTCGGGCGTGGAGAGCACGCTGGTCATCAGGCCGAGCGAGCCGAAGCCCTGTGCGACGGTGTCGGACTGCACGTCGCCGTCGTAGTTCTTGCAGGCCCAGACGTAGCCGCCCTCCCACTTCATGGCCGAAGCGACCATGTCGTCGATGAGGCGGTGCTCGTAGGTGAGGCCGGCCGCGTCGTAGCGGGCCTTGAACTCGGCGTCGAAGATCTCCTGGAAGATGTCCTTGAAGCGGCCGTCGTACGCCTTGAGGATCGTGTTCTTGGTCGACAGGTAGACCGGGTACTGGCGCTCGAGGCCGTAGTTGAGGGAGGCGCGGGCGAAGTCGCGGATGGAGTTGTCGAGGTTGTACATTCCCATGGCGACACCGCTGCCCGGGGCCTGGAAGACCTCGAAGCTCTGCGGCTCGCCGCCGTCCTTCGGGGTGAAGGTCATGCTGAGTGTGCCCTCGCCCTCGAAGCGGAAGTTGGTGGCCTTGTACTGGTCGCCGAACGCGTGGCGGCCGATGATGATCGGCTTGTTCCAGCCCGGCACGAGGCGCGGGATGTTCGAGATGATGATGGGTTCGCGGAAGATGGTGCCGCCGAGGATGTTGCGGATGGTGCCGTTGGGCGAGGCCCACATCTTCTTCAGGCCGAATTCTTCGACGCGCGCCTCGTCGGGCGTGATGGTCGCGCACTTGACGCCGACGCCGTGCTTCTGGATGGCCCGGGCCGAGTCGATCGTGATCTGGTCGTCGGTCTCGTCGCGCTTCTGGATCGACAGGTCGTAATACTCGAGGTCGATGTCGAGGTACGGGTGGATCAAGGTCTCCTTGATCGCGTGCCAGATGATGCGGGTCATCTCGTCCCCGTCGAGCTCGACGACAGTGCCTTCAACCTTAATCTTCGCCAATGGAAATCTCCTCAGAATATCGGGGGGCAAGAATAGCCACGTCGATTCTAGTGGAGGGCCGTAACTATCTTGACATCGAGACAGTTTCCGGATGTCCCGGATCGGGCCGCCCGCACGCCCGGTCATCCGAAAACCCGACTACCGGACCGGCTCCGGTGCACGTTAGCCTGTTCGCATGGGTGAACTACGACTGGAAGAACTGTCCGCGCGCAACATCGCTGCGGCGAATGGCCTGAGCCTGAAACCGGGGCAGGAACACTTCATCGACCCCGTCTCCTACACGGTCGCGGAATCCGCCGTCAACCCGGCCACCGCCTGGCAGCGCGTCGTCGTGCTCGACAGCGACGTCGTCGGCTTCATCCATGGCAATTTCGACCCGGACTCTCCCCACGAGGAATTCCGCGCCTGCATCTGGCGCATCAACGTCGACGCGGAAATCCAGGGCCAGGGCGTCGGCAAGTTCGCCGCCGAAGCACTGGCCGACGAGGCCCGCAAGCGCGGCTTCGACCACATCCCCGTGATCTGGGAGCC
>DATISQ010000132.1:0-2813 GCA_035581905.1 Cryobacterium sp. | reverse complement strand
GTAGTTGGTTCTCATTACGAGGCCCTGTAGCGCAGTTGGTTAGCGCGCCGCCCTGTCACGGCGGAGGTCGCCGGTTCAAGTCCGGTCAGGGTCGCACAGGCATCAAGCCCTTTCGAAAGAAAGGGTTTTTTTCCTTGGAGCTTCTTCTCGAATTAGCTTCTGGCCCTGTAGCTCAGTTGGTAGAGCGTTCGACTGAAAATCGAAAGGTCACCGGATCGACGCCGGTCGGGGCCACTGAAGGTCACTCCCAGGCTTCTACTGGGGTGGCCTTCTTTTTTTGCCTCGAGCCAGGCATCCGTGGGCCCCCGGAGACAACCGGATCGCGCAACGGGCACCTCCCCGCCTTCTGCCCCCGCCTTTTCTGCCCCCCGTAGGGGTGCTAGCGTCTCGCGTTCGAACCGAGGTACCTTCCGTTCCGTGGCACGCTGAGAAAACTTCAGATCCCCCGCGGATGTCGTGCGAGGGTTCCCGACAGCGGCATACGCGGCACCACCACACCCACCTGTAACGCACCACCACACCCACCTGTAACCCGAACTGCAGGGAATCACCGTGAATTCGCTTCTCGTTGGTCGGCCCCACTGTCCCCTCCTGGAGCAGCGCGGCCCTCATCTGCCGGCCGAGGGGAACTGATGCGCGTCGCGGCGTCGGCCGAGATCGATCCGAGCGCCGTCATCGGGCCTGGCTGCACGATCCGGCAGCTGGTGCAGGTGGGCGAATACGCTCGGCTCGGTCCCGACTGCGTTGTCGGCCGGGGTGTCTACATCGGCCCCGGCGTCGTCGTCGGCCGGCACTGCACGATCCAGGACTTCGCAGTCGTCTACGAACCTTCCCTCCTGGAAGACGGTGTCTTCGTCGGCCCCGCTGCAGTGTTCACCAACGACTCACATCCTCGGGCAGTCCATCCCAACGGGACTTCGAAAACGACTGAAGATCGCGACCTCGTGGGGGTGACCGTACGCACTGGAGCGACCATCGGCGCCCACGCGGTCTGCATCGCCCCGCTCACGATCGGGCGCTGGGCCATGGTGGCTGCCGGCGCCGTCGTCACCGGGGACGTCCCCGACTACGCCCTGGTGGTCGGCGTGCCGGCCCGGCGCACCGGCTGGGTCGGGCGCAGCGGCCTGCCCCTGCGGGCTGCGGGCGACGGCCGCTTCGTGTGTCCGGTCACCGGTGAGCAGTACACCGAACACGACGGCCGACTCACGCGCAACTGACCGGCTCGGGCTACAGCTCCGCGTCGGTGGGTGCGAACGTGTCGCAGCTGCCGGTGCCGGCGGTGAAGCCGGTCTGGAACCACCGCTGGCGCTGCTCGCTGGAGCCATGGGTCCAGGCCTCCGGGTTCACCTGCCCCTGCATCGACGACTGGATGCGGTCGTCACCGATCGCGGACGCCGCACTGAGCGCATCCTGAATCTGTGCCTCCGTGATGGGCTTCAGGAAGGGCACTCCCCCGGCGTCGCGGGTGTCGGAGGCAGCGCCGGCCCAGGCGCCGGCGAAACAGTCGGCCTGCAGTTCGACCCGCACCGCGTTGGAGCCGGCTCCGGTCTGGCCGTCCTGGGAGGCCGCGAGGGTTCCTTCCAGGCTCTGGACGTGGTGGCCCCATTCGTGCGCCACGACGTACATTTCGGCGAGGGGGCCGCCGGAGGAACCGAAGCGGGTGCGCAGGTCGCCGAAGAACGCGGTGTCGATGTAGATGGTCGCATCCGGCGGGCAGTAGAACGGCCCGGTGGCGCTGGTGGCCCCGCCGCACGCAGTTCCGACGCCGTCGGTGAAGAGCGCGACCGGCGGCTGCTGGTACTCGGTCCCGCGGGCGGGCAGAGCCTCGGCCCAGAACACGTCGAGGGACGCCGCCGCACCCTTGATCCGGCACTCGACGTCTTCGTTCGCTTGGGCGCCCGTCGTGCACTCGGACAGGTTCGACACGCTGCCGCTGTCGGCCGGCTGAGTACCACCGTCGGCCAGGCCGCTCAGGTCGACTCCCAGGAACTGCGAGACCAGGAAGATGACGATCACGCCCAACCCGCCGCCGCCCACGGCGATTCCCGTGTTGCGGCCCCGCTTGCTGACCCGGCCGCCACCGATGTTCGCATTGTCGTTAAACGTCATGAGAAAAAGCTACCCGGCGAAGCGGTCCGTGGCCTCGATGATGGCGTCCAGGTTTCCGGGCTCGTCAAAGGAGTGGCCGGCATCCGGGATCAGCTTGAAATCGGCTTCGGGCCAGTTCTGGTGCAGGTCCCAGGCGGTGAACGCGGGGGTGCACATGTCGTAGCGGCCCTGCACGATCACGCCGGGGATGTCCTTCAGCCGGTCCGCGTCGCGGATCAGCTGGTTCGGCTCGAACCAGCCCAGGTGGGTGAAGTAGTGGTTCTCGATCCGGGCGAAAGCCACCGCGAACGCCGGCTCGGTGAAGTGCTCGATCAGCTCGGGCTGCTGCAGCAGGGTGATGGTCGAGGACTCCCAGGTGGACCAGGCCACCCCGGCGCGTTCGCGCACGAACTGGTCCGGGTCGTGCAGCAGGCGCCCGTAGGCCTTGATCAGGTGGCCGCGCTCCTCCACCGGGACCGGGGCGATGAAGTTCTCCCAGAGGTCCGGGTAGATCGCCGCGGCGCCGCCCTCGTAGAACCAGTCGAGTTCCATCGGCCGCAGGGTGAAGATGCCGCGGAGGACGAGCTCGGTGACCCGGTCCGGATGCGTTTCGGCGTAGGCGAGGCTGAGGGTGCTGCCCCAGGAGCCGCCGCAGACCAGCCACCGGTCGATCCCGAGGTGCTCGCGCAGTTTCTCGAGGTCGGCGACCAGGTGCCAGGTGGTGT
>DATISQ010000131.1:0-9593 GCA_035581905.1 Cryobacterium sp. | reverse complement strand
TGTGGATCAACCAGAACGACAGTCCGGACACCATCCCGATCAGCAGACCGGACCAGAGGTCGCGCCCCAGGAGGGCAAGGAGCATGAGGAACACCCCGACCGGGGCCAGAATCCACCACGACCGATCGGGGAAGCCGGCATCCAGGATCGCACCGGCCGCCGCAGCCAGCAGAATTGCGGCCGGCAGCGGGAGAGCAAGCTGTCGCAGGGTCCCCGGGATCACGTCATCAGCCTAGGCGACCGAGGAGTAGGCCACGATCCCACGCCGGATCGCGTCCATGGCCTGGCGCGCCGTGCGGCCGACCGGGTCGTCGGCCACCACCGAGAGTTGATCCAGCAGGTCGATGGTCTGCTTGGTCCACCGCACGAAGTCCCCGGCCGCCATCTCGGCCTCGTCGAGGACGTCGATCAGGGAGCCGGCTCGCGCCCACTTCCACATCGCCAGGCTGAGGCCGACGGCCAGGGGGTTGCTGCCGGGCAGTTTGTGGTCACGTTCAAGGTCGTCCAGGCGGCTCCACAGCTCCTGGGTCTCGTGCAGAGCTTCCCGGAAGGTGCCCTTCGGCAGGTAGCGGGGGTCGATCAGACCCTCCTCGCGGCGGGGTTCGAAGACGAGGGCGCAGGCCATGGCGGCGAGGGCGGCCGGATCCAGATCATTCCACAGACCTCGGCGGAGAGACTCCGCGACGAGCAGGTCGCGGTCCGCGTAGATGCGGCGGAGCATGAGACCGCTCGGGCTGAGCGTGACAGCACCGTGGGAACCTTCGACGAGGTAGCCGTAGCCCACGAGGACCTCGGTCACCCGGTCGAAGACGCGAGCCACGGCGCCGGTGCGGGTCGTGATCTGCCGGGTGAGGGCATCCGTGTCGCGCTTCAGCGTCCACCAGCGTTGGGCCCACCGCGCGTGCTGCTCGCGCTCCGGGCAGCTGTGGCAGGGGTGCTCGCGCATGCGTTTGCGCAGGCTGCCCAGTTCGCGCTGGCGGCGTTCGCGCGCCGCGCGGGCGCCGGTGTCCCCCGCCGCGTTCTGGCGCTCGACGTCGGTGAGGTTGCGACGGATGGCGGAGTATTCGGTGAAGTCGCCCAGGTGGCAGACCATGGACTTCGCGAACCCGGCCAGGGACTCCTCCTGCTGGCGCACCTTGCGTGCCAGGTCGACGACCGCCCGATCGGCCTGGAACTGGGCGAACGAGGACTCGAGGACCTCACGCGTGCGTTCCCGCCCGAATTGGTCGATCAGGTTGACGGCCATGGTGTAGGTCGGTTTGAAGCTGGAATTGAGCGGGTAGGTGCGCCGGGAGGCGAGCGACGCGACCGTCTGCGGGTCGAGCCCGGATGCCCACTGGATCACCGAGTGGCCCTCGATGTCGATGCCGCGCCGCCCGGCCCGCCCGGTGAGCTGGGTGTACTCCCCCGGGGTGATCGGCACCCTCGCCTCGCCGTTGAACTTCTCGAGTTTGTCGAGCACCACCGTGCGTGCGGGCATGTTGATGCCGAGCGCCAGGGTCTCCGTGGCGAAGACGGCCTTCACGAGCTTCTTTTGGAACAGCTCCTCAACGACCTCCTTGAACGCCGGCAGCAGGCCGGCGTGGTGGGCGGCGACGCCCCGCTCGAGGCCGTCGAGCCACTCGAAGTAGCCGAGCACGCCGAGGTCTTCGTCGAGCAGCGTGCGGCACCGTTCGTCGACGATCTGCCTGATCTCCTCGCGTTCGTGCGCGTCGGTCAGGCGCACGCCGGCCCGCAGCACCTGTCGGACCGCCTGGTCGCAGCCGACGCGGCTGAAGATGAAGAAGATCGCTGGAAGGAGGTGTTTGCCCTCGAGCAGCCGGACGATCTCGGAGCGATCCATCCGACCGGGTTCGAAGCCGCCGCGCGGCGGGGTCCCCCGGCCCCGGTCACGGTCGCGGTCGCCGCCCCGGCGCCCGTTCGCGGACCGCAGTGCGGGTGCGCGCCCGCCCGACTGGGCCAGCCGGACCAGCTCCGGGTTGACCCGGTGGGTGCCGGCCAGGCCGGAAGCGTCGAAGAGGTCGAGCATTTTGCTCTTGACCAGCACATGCTGCTCAAGCGGAACCGGTCGTTCCTCGGAGACGATGACATCCGTTTCACCGCGGACGGCCTGCAACCAGTCCCCGAATTCCTCGGCGTTGGAAACCGTGGCGCTGAGCGAGACCATGCGCACGTCCTGGGGCAGATGGATGATGACCTCTTCCCAGACGGCACCGCGGAATCTGTCGGCCAGGAAGTGGACCTCGTCGAGGACGACGAAGGCGAGGTTCGTGAGCAGATCCGAGTCGGCGTACAGCATGTTGCGCAGGACTTCGGTCGTCATGACCACGATGCGGGCCTGCGGGTTCACGTTCGTGTCGCCGGTGAGCAGGCCCACGGCGTCCGTCCCGTACTCCGCGACGAGCTCCTGGAACTTCTGATTGCTCAGCGCCTTCATCGGTGCCGTGTAGAACACCTTCTTCTGTGAGCTCTGCATCGCCAGGTAGATCGCGAACTCGGCGATCAGGGTCTTGCCGGCGCCCGTGGGAGCGGCGACCAGCACGCTGTTCCCGTCCTCGAGGGACGCGCAGGCGGCCAGCTGGAAGGCATCCAGTTCGAAGCGCAGTCCGGCGCGGAATGATTCGAGGCGGGGCCGGCCGGCACGGGCTCGGGCGGCGGCATAGCGTTCCGCGGGCGATTCAAGGTAGGTCATCGGATGCGCTTAGAGCGCCAGCTCCTGTTCGAGGGCACGGGCACGCCTGGCGGCACGCCGATCGTGGAGGTACGCGATGCCGTAGGCGGCGAAGTAGAGCACCACCATCGGGATGGCAAGAAGGAACATCGAGATCACGTCGGCAGCGGGGGTGGCGATCGCGGTGAACAGCGTGATCAGGAGCACGGCGATGCGCCATGATTTGATGATCGACGCGGCGCTGATCACCCCGGCCAGGTTGAGCAACACGATGAAGACGGGGAGGACGAAGGCCACGCCGATCGCGATCATCAGTTTCAGCACGAAGTCCAGGTAACTCTGCGCGACGATGAGCGCAGCGTCTTCCTTGGGTGCGAACCCCGTCATCAGCCCGACGATGTTCGGCAGGACGAACCATCCCGCGGCGCAGCCCGCGAGGAACAGCGGGATGGCGGTGAACAGGAACCCGAAGGTGTACTGCTTCTCGATGCGGGTGAGGCCGGGAACCAGGAACGCGAAGATCTGGTACAGCCAGACCGGGCTGGACACGACGAGCCCCACGTAGAAGGCGATCTTCAACTTCAGGTCGAAGGCACTGGTGATGTCCGGGTAGTTCAGCTGGGCCTTGCGGTCCTGCGCCTCGATGATGGCGTAGATCGGTTCGCGCAGGGCGTCCCACACGTAGTCGGACAGGAACCAGCCGACGATCGCGCCGACCAGGATTCCGGCCGCAGCGAGGAAGAGCCGCTTGCGCAGCTCGAGCAGATGTTGCCCCAGCGACATTTTTCCATCAGTGGCCGTGCGCCGAGGGGTTCGCCCCGCCACGGGGCTTACGGCTTCGTCGTCGGGTCGGCTGTGCCGGCGGCCTTCGAAGAGTCGTCAGCGTTGCCGGTGGTCTCGGCGTCTTCTTTATCGCTCTTGATCTCGTTCTTGAATATCTTCATGGACTGCCCGAGGCTGCGGGCGAGGCCGGGAAGCTTGGGCGCACCGAACAGAAGCAGAACGATGACGAGGATGATCAGGAAGTGCCATCCGGTCAGGTTGTTAAGCATCAGTATCTGTCCTCTGGGTCATTGGGCGTTGTATGAATAGTTTACCTCTGGAGATCAAGGAATCCCGCCGACGCTGCCGACGTTGCGCCCGGTCCCGCCGCACCAGCTCGAAAGCGAGGTAAAGCTCGGTCGAGTCGGCGAAGATGGCCGGTCGGAATCGGGCCTGAGCCGGAGTTTCCTGCCCCAGGGTGACGCCGGCGACAAGATCGCCGAGATCCTGGAGGGCCTTGGCCGTCGCCATGACCTTCTTGAACAGGACGAACCCGAACCAGACCAGCATCGCGAGCAGGCCGAGCACCAGGCCGGTCCAGATCAGCACCCACGACCACCACGGCATCGTCTAGTCCCCCACGTCTGTCGGTTCGGCCTCGTCGTAGCGGGCAGCCCCGGCGGCAGCCCACTCGCGCACGACTGCGCGGGCCTCCGCCGGGTCGACCACTTCCACGACTCCGGCGAGGCCGGTGACGAGGCGTTTCAGGCCGTGGTAATGAGCCACCCGCAGTGTTCGCCGCACGCGATCTGCCTGTGCTCCGGCCGCGCCGTGCGGCGCGTAGTCCGCGAGCAGGGGTACGGCCGACGGCGGGAGCTCAACCGTCACGTCGAGGTCGGACGCGGAACCCTCGAAGAGCGTCTCGGGCAGCGCCGCGTCGGCGGACCGGGGGCTGGTCGGCACGTCGGTCGCGTGCAGACCGCTCATCCGGTCGAGGCGGAAGGTGCGGGCGGCTGCGCGGAGGTGACACCAGCCGCGCAGGTACCAGTCCCGGTCCACCGACTGGATGCGCCACGGGTCGACCAGACGCGACTCATGCTCACCGCGGGCGTTCAGATAGTCGAATTCGATCTGAACCCCGTCGCGGACAGCGGCCTGGACGACCGCGATGCTGCTGCGGGCATCCGTGCCGGAAACGGCGACCTGACTGGGAGCCGCTGACGCGCTGCGAGTGAGTTTCGCCATCAGGGAGGCGATCGCGTCGACGTCGGCATTCTCGGGCAGCGACGACAGGTACTGCAGGCCGGCGATCAGCGCGGCGGCTTCCCGGGCGGAGAAGCGCGGCGAGTCGTCGATGGCGACCAGGTGGGTGAGCACGATGAGGTCGTTCGTTTCAAACTCGTCCCAGTGGATATCGAACAGGTCGCCGTGCAGGTACTGGCGGGTCTCCCCCGGGATACCGGAGACCGCGATGAGGTTGACCGCGTCGCGTACCCGGTCGGGTGAGACCCCGAAGTGCTCGGAGACCTCGGTCACGCTGATCCGGTCATGGTCCATCAGGAAGGGAACCAGAGCCAGGAGGAAGGTGAGCCTGTCGGATGCTCCGAGCGCCGGGCCGCCGTTCATGTGTCGGCTCCCGTCATGGCGTCCGGGTGCGGATCCCGATCGGAATCGGTATGGGCATCCCGCACGCTGATCAGGCGGGACCGTACCGCCGCACGCAGGGACGCCGGTGAGTGCACCAGGACCTCCGGGCCGTACCCGGCGAGCTCGTCGGCGAGCACGTTGAGATCGGTGTAGTGCAGGTTCAGGTGCAGAGCGGATGCGTCCTGGTGCGTCGGCATCTCCCCCGGGGTGCGTCCCTGGGGCAACCGCACCGCGGCATCGCTGCCCGGCCGGGCGGAGATCACGGCGATATTGGCCGTCCAGAGCGCCTCGAGCTCGCGGAGGGCTTCCTGCCCCTGACCCTCACCGTGCGCCTCGAACGAAGCGCCGGGGACGGACACCACCGGCCCGACGATCCGGGAGAGCAGGTACGTGCGCGTGGCCGCGGCTTCCTGGTCGGTGCCGAACAGGTGCCAGCGTCCATCGTGCAGCACCACGGCGCGGGGCTCGACCTGGCGGCGGCGCGCCGCCGCCTCGCCGGGCTTCAGATAGAGGAATGCGACAACCTGACCGCGATCCATCGCCTTGCTGAGCGGTTCGAAGGCTGCCTCGCGCACGCGGAGGGACGGCGAGTAGCCGAGCACGGGATCGTTCGAGTCGATGCCCAGCGCATGGAGTTTGGTCATCGCCCGTCGGGACTCCGCGGACAGGGAGCCCTCCCGCCAGACCGTCGCGGCGAGTTTGAGCAGCATCAACTCGTCCGGGCTGAATGTCACGTCGGCCGGGAGCTCGTACAGACCCTTGGGGATGCGATAACGCAGGTGGTGGTTGCTGCCGGGATCGTCCGGCGGCTCCACCACCTCGAGCGGAATACCCAGTTCGCGGATGTCGTCCTTGTCGCGCTCGAACTGCCGCTCGAGACTGGCGTTGTCGCCTCCGGGGAGGTACCGCTGACGGTACCCCTGCACGGTCGACAGGATGTCGGCCTTGGTGAGCCCGATTTCCGTTGCGATGAGCGCGAGTACGAGGCTGAACAGGCGTTCTTCAACCGAAACGCGGCTGTTCTTCTCAATGGTGGACGGCACGCTGCGAGTCTATCCGCCGCTGGCTCGCCGAGGCTCAGTCCACACCGAGGATGTCGACGACGAACACGAGCGTCGAGCCGGCGGGGATCGTTTGCGAGCCCTCGGCGCCGTAGGCCTGGTCGGGCGGGATGACGGCGATGACCTGCGACCCGACGGTCTGGCCGATGATGGCCTGGGCGAACCCGGGGATCAGCCCTCCGTCGGTCTTGGAACCGTCCACGATCAGGAACTCGGCCGGTTTTCCGGTTTGCCAGCTGGAGTCGAAGACCGACTTCTCGTTCCAGAGAACGCCCGTGTAGTGCAGGGTCGCGGTGTCGCCTTCCGCGATCTCTTTGCCGTTGCCCTTCTTGAGGACGCCGATCTGCAGTTCGGCCGGGGGCTCACTCGACGGAAGGGTGACGCCCGGGGTGCCGTCCGGTGCCAGGACCACGGAGGGAAGACCGCCGGCGACCGGCCGGTTGGCGCCGTCGGCACGGAGCAGGTTGGCTCGCACGACGTCGATCACGAAGACCAGGGAGTCGTCAGCGCCGATGCCGCTGGTCGGGTCCCCGCCGGCCGGGCCGAGCCCGTCGTCCGGGGAGACGATGAGCGCCAGACGGGATCCGACCTGGGCGCACTCCAGACCCCTGGCCAGACCTGGCAGGGTCTGCTCGTCGTCCACGACGATGCTGGCCTGGGTGGCGCCGTCGTACTCGCTCTCGCTGATCAGGGCGCCCGTTGTGCCGTTGTAGAGGGTGACGTCCAGCTTGACCAGCTGATCCGGGACCAGACCGTCGCCGGCGCCTGCGATGATCTCGCTGACCTGGGTGGTGTCCGTCTTCAGCGGGGTCGGGAAGTCCACCGTGGGCGCGGAGCCGAATTCGCCCGACACCGACACGAGCTTCGACGCTGCCCCCTCCGTGACCGCCGCCTCGCAGTCCGCGGCGTCGACGGGGGTGCTGCAGCCGGTCAGGACCGCGACCAGCAGGCCAGCGGAAGCGATGAGTGCAGGAGCTCTACGCACGGGGTCTCATTTCAGTGTGGGGCAGGTGATTGTGCGGGACAGGGGCAAATTCGCGGCCAGCAGCAGGCCGGACCCAATCCTAACGGGCGTCGGGTGCGACGTCGTCGGGTGCGACGTCGTCGGATGCGACGTCGTCGGATGCGACGTCGTCGGGTGCGACCGCGTCGGGTGCGACCGCGTCGAGCTCCCGGGCCTTGGAGATGGCCGCGCCGGTCTCCGCGATCCGCACGCGCTTGCGCATGACCTTCGAGCTGACACTGCGTTCGCCGAGGGCACCCGGCGTCCAGGCTTCCACATCGGCATCGGAGAAGTCGGTCTTCGACGGCCGGCGCTTCAGTTCGGGCAGGATCGTGTCCGGGGCGAGACGGCGGGCCGTGATCAGGAAACCGGTGTGCCCGATCATGCGGTGATCGGGCCGCACGGCGAGACCCTCGACGTGCCAGCCGCGAACCATGGTCTCGTTCGAATCCGGGTTCGTGTACAGACCGGTCGAACGGATGGCCTCGGCAACCCGGGACAGCTGGGTCACCGTGGCCACGTAGCAGAGCAGCACTCCGCCGGGCTTGAGCGCATCCGAGACCGACCCCAGGCATTCCCAGGGCGCGAGCATGTCCAGCACGACCCGGTCAACGCTCTGGGCCGGCATCGTGTCGGGGAGGGCGAGGGCGAGGTCGCCGAGCGTGATGCTCCAGTTGGCCGGGTCGGACCCGAGGAAGGTCGCGATGTTGTCCCGGGCCACATCGGCGAATTCGCTGCGGCGTTCGAAGGAGGCCAGCCGTCCGGCGGGGCCGATGGCGCGCAGCAGCCAGAGGGACAGGGCGCCGGAACCGACGCCGGCCTCCACCACGGTCGCCCCCGGGAAGATGTCGGCCTGCGCGATGATCTGGGCCGCGTCCTTGGGGTAGATGATGGCGGCGCCGCGCGGCATGGACATCACGAAGTCGTTCAGCAAGGGCCGAAGGGCCAGGTGTTCCACCCCGACGTTGTTCGTGACGACCGATCCGTCCGGGAGGCCGATGATGTCGTCGTGCGCCAGGATGCCCCGGTGGGTATGGAAGACCTTGCCCGGTTCCAGGGTGATGGTGTTGAGTTTGTTCTTGGGGCCGGTCAGCTGCACCCGATCGCCGATCCGGAAGGGTCCGCTGTTCTGGATGACCTGGTTGTCGCTCATGCGTGGATTACGTCCTTGTTCTCGGGTCATTCGGAGTCGGTTGGTGCCGGCATGCGACCGATGGAGCCGCGTCGGGCGGTGTAGAGCGAGGTGAAACCGGCCAGGGTCCGGCCGGCCAGGGTCGGCCATAGGTCGTAATGGGCGCTCTCGGGCAGGGAAACCATGTGCGGGACGCCGACGACGACGGCCCCGGATGCCACGGCGGCCGCGATCCCCGGCACGGAATCCTCGACCGCGATGCAGTGCTCCGGGTCGACGCCGAGCAGCCCGGCGGCCGTCAGATACGCCTCCGGATGCGGTTTGCTGTGCGTAACCATGTCGCCGGCGATGATGGTGGTGAATGCGGTGAACCCTACGAGTTCGGCGATCTGGCGGGCCATCCGCTGCTGTGACATTGTGACCAATGCCATGGGGACGCCGGCGGTCTTGAGCTCGGCGAGCAGTTCGAGCGCGCCGGGTCGCCACGGGGCGCCGTGGGTGCTGAGGAGTTCCTGCACCCGGCTGGTGAGCCGGTGCACGATGGCGTCGCCGGCCAGGTCCACGCCCCGGCCCTGGAGGATCATCGCCGAGCCCTCGAGCCCGGAGCCGACCAGCAGCATGGCGTCGCTGTGGGTCCAGGATCCGCCGAAGGACTCGACCAGTTCCGTCTCCGCGCGCATCCAGTACGGCTCGGAGTCGACGATGGTGCCGTCCATGTCCCAGAGCACGGCCGCAGGCAGGGGGGAATTGATACGGATCGCGGTCACGGAGTTCAAGTGTAGAGGGCACCGCCTATCCTTGATTGATGGTGCGCCGCGCGGGGCACCTCTTCGGATCGAGGTTTCAGACAGTGACAGAGGCTAATGGGTTCCTCAACGGGCGCCTCCTGGTGGTGGCGTTCGAGGGTTGGAACGACGCCGGCGAGGCGGCCACCGGTGCCGTGGGCACCCTGAAGGACCTGTTGAATGTATCGCCCGTCGCCGAAATCGACCCGGAGATCTACTTCGACTACCAGTTCAACCGGCCCACCATTGCCGCCGGAGGCGAAGACGGCCGGCGCAAACTCGAGTGGCCGGGCGCGGTGTTCTACGGGCCGACGACCCCCGCCGAGGCCGGGGCTCCCCTGGCCGACGACGCGCAGCTGCGGGTCAGCGGCACGAACGCCGGGAACATCTACCTGCTCCTCGGGACGGAACCGTCCCGCAGCTGGAAGGGATTCGCAGCAGAAATCCTTGACGCCGCGCTGGCCGCGGATGTCGGCGGAATCGTCTTCCTCGGAGCGATGCTGGCCGATGTTCCGCACACCCGACCCATTTC
>DATISQ010000130.1:0-7337 GCA_035581905.1 Cryobacterium sp. | reverse complement strand
GATGCGGCTCGAACTGGAAGACCGCCTCGACTTCGACGCCCTGGACATCTACGGGCTCAGCGAGGTGATGGGCCCGGGCGTGGGCAACGAGTGCATCGAGACGAAGGACGGGCCGCACCTCTGGGAGGACAACTTCCTGCCGGAGATCATCGACGGCGACAGCGGACTCGTGCTGCCTGACGGCACCCAGGGTGAGCTCGTGTTCACGTCGCTGACCAAGGAAGCGTTCCCGGTCATCCGCTACCGCACCCGCGACCTGACCCGCCTGCTGCCCGGTTCCGCGCGCCCCGGCATGCGCCGGATGGAGAAGATCACCGGCCGCAACGACGACATGATCATCCTGCGCGGCGTCAACCTGTTCCCGACCCAGATCGAGGAGATCGTGCTCAGCATCCCGAGCCTCTCCCCGCACTTCGTGATCGAGTTGACCCGGCCGAACCGGATGGACGAACTCACCGTGCGGATCGAACGGCACGAGCACGCCACCGATGTCGCCTCCGACATCGCCTCGGCACTCCTGATCCACCGGATCAAGGACCTGATCGGGTCCAGCGTCAGCGTGCTGATCGTCGAACCCGGCACCCTCGAGCGGAGCACGGGCAAGCACAAGCGTGTCTACGACCTGCGCTAGACCTGCAGACGACCCGCGCGTTCAGAGGTCGGTCGCGCCTCCGGGCACCCGGCCGTGAGAGACTTCTCGATTATGTCTGAAGCAGCCCTCACCAAACGCGGCCGCCCCGGTTACGACCAGCGCGCCA
This sequence comes from Cryobacterium sp., assembly GCA_035581905.1. Taxonomy (GTDB): domain Bacteria; phylum Actinomycetota; class Actinomycetes; order Actinomycetales; family Microbacteriaceae; genus Cryobacterium. Next base: position 6,579 of record DATISQ010000130.1, on the reverse strand, counting down.
TTCTCGAGGTCGCGGTCGCCGCCTTCAATGAGTACGGTTACGACGCCACCTCGATGGGAGTGCTCGCGACCCGCCTCGGCCTGTCGAAATCGGCGATCTATCACCACTTCACCTCGAAGGAGGAGCTGCTCGAACAGGCTCTCGACGAGGCCCTCGGCGGCCTCGAAGGGGTGCTGCTCGAGCAGAGCGCCCAGGTCGGCCCGGCGATCGACCGGCTCGCCGCGGTGCTGCGCGGGGCGGTGGAGGTGCTCACCTCCCGGCTGCCCTACGTGACGCTGCTGCTGCGCGTGCGCGGCAACACGGATGTCGAGCGCGCCGCGCTCGCCCGCCGCCGCGCCTTCGACCGGTCCGTGTCCGCCCTCGTGGTGGAGGCCCGCGACGAGGGCTCCCTGCGCGGCGACATCGACCCTCGGATCGTGACCCGGCTTCTGTTCGGCATGGTGAACTCGATCGTGGAGTGGTACCGGCCGGAGGGCCCGGAGGACGCCGGGCAGCTGGCCAGCGATGTGCTCGCGGTGGCGCTCGACGGCCTGCGGGTCGCCGGGTCTCGACAGGCGCGCCCGGTCTCGACAAGCTCGACCAGCGGTAGAGGAGAACTGTGAACGGGAACTGGAAGATCACGCTCGGCGAACTGGACGAGAAGATGGGCGTGACCATCGTTGAGCAGTCCGCCCAACGGGTCGTCGCAACGATGCCGGTGGAGGGAAACCGGCAGTCGTTCGGGCTGCTGCACGGCGGGGCATCCGTCGCCTTCGCCGAAGCGCTCGGTTCCTGGGCGGCCGTGATCCACGCGGGCCCGGGAAAAAGCGCGGTGGGGCTCGACATCAACGCCACCCACCACCTCGCGGCCCGGTCGGGGATCGTGACCGGGGTGGCCACGGCCATCCGTCTCGGTCGCACGATCGCTTGCCACGAGATCGTGATCAGCGACGACCAGGGCCGCCGCCTGTGCACCGCGCGCATCACGAACCTGATCATCGACGCGCAAGGCCGGCCGTAATCCGTCCCGCCGGGCGCACAACGGGGCAAGACGACGCGAGACGGCGCGACGCTGGTGGACTAATCTCACTTACATGACCGCATCGGACCCTGACCCGGAGCCCCGACCCGATACCGGGAGCGAAGCCCACTGGACGTTCCTGACCAACCACGCGCACGTTCTCGTCACGATCGCGCGGGATCCGCAGTGCCGGATGCGTGAGGTTGCCTCCCGGGTGGGCGTCACCGAGCGCGGCGCGCAGAAGATCATCGCCGACCTCGTGGCGGACGGTTACATCACGAGAACGAGGATCGGGCGGCGCAACAGCTACCAGATCGCCACCGGGCGACCCTTCCGGCATCCGGTGTCCGACGGCCACGAACTCGACGAGCTGCTCGCCGTGCTCGTGCCGATCCCACCCCACACCCTGGACACCTGAACTGCAGTTCGCTAATCTGGGAGTGTTCTGATCGTGCTATTTCATTCGTCACCCAGTTCGGAGAGTCCGCAGTGAGCACCGAAGGCACCACCCCAGCAGGCACCCCGGAAACCCTTGAGGCCTCCAGGCCGGCTCCGGCGCCGGCCGGCAGCGTCGTCGTCGGCCACGATGGCTCGGCCTTCGCGGACCACGCGCTCCGCACGGCCTTCGGGCTCGCCGACGAGCTGCACGTCCCGGTCGTGATCGTGCGCGCCTGGTCGATCGACACCGCCCCCCGGCCCGCGCAGTGGCAGTTCGGCTACGTGTCGTCGTTCAACGAATACTCCGAAGCGGTTCGGGCCGCTCTGATCGAGGACACTGCTGCCCTGGTGCGCGCCTTCCCGCACGTCCGCGTCGACTTCCGGGCCGTGCATGCCGGGCCGGCCCGAAGCCTGATCGAGGTGTCGCGGGAGGCGCGGATGCTCGTGGTCGGTTCCCGCGGCCGCGGCAACCTGGCCGGTCTCCTGTTGGGCTCGGTCAGCGACCAGTGCACCCGGCTCTCGGTCTGCCCGGTGCTGGTGACGCGCAAACCGTCGACGCGCTGACCCCGACGGATGCCTACCAACTCGCCCGCAACGGAGGCCACCGAGCACGCCGCCTGGCACACTCTCTCGCCCGCTGAAACCACCGCGGCGCAGGACGTCGACGTCAGCACCGGGCTCGCCGCATCCGCCGTCGAGGACCGCCGGCGAACTTTCGGACCGAACCTGCTGCGTAAGCCGACCCGCGTGCCGACCTGGCGCAAGATCGTGGGCCTTCTGGCCGAGAAGATGACGATCGTGCTGCTGACGGCCGCGGTCGTCAGCGCCGTCGTCTCCCAGGACCTGGAGACGCCGATCGTGATCCTGGCCGTGATCATCCTGAACACCATCCTGAATTATGTGCAGGAGCGGCGGGCCGAGAGCAGCCTTCAGGCGCTGCAGAAGCTGTCGGAAGGCAAGGCCGTCGTCCGCCGGGGCGGCACCGAACTCGAGGTGCAGTTCTCCGAGCTGGTGCCGGGCGACATCGTGCTCCTCGACGCCGGCGACTCCGTTCCGGCCGACGGTCGCGTCATCGACAATGCCGGCCTGCACGTGGCGGAGGCGACCTTGACCGGGGAATCCGAGCCGGTCAGGAAGACGATTCCGGCGCTGCACGATGCAGGACTGCCGCTCGCCGATCGCACGAACATGCTCTTCATGAACACCCTGGTCACCCGTGGCCGGGCCACCATGGTGGTCACCGACACCGGCATGAGCACGGCCGTCGGCGACATCGCGGTTCTGCTGAACGAGGTGAGGAACGAGAAGACACCTTTGCAGCGGAGGATCGATCAGCTGGCCCAGCTGCTCACCGTCGCGGCGCTGGTCGTGGTCGCGATCGTCTTCGTGATGGGTCTCCTGCGCGGGGAGTCCTGGACCGAACTGCTGATCACCGCCGTCTCGCTGGCCGTGGCGACCATTCCTGAGGGTCTCACCGCGGTCGTCGCGTTCACCCTGGCGATGGGCGCCTCTCGGCTGGCCGCCCAGGGAGCGATCATCAAGCAGCTTTCGGCGGTGGAAACGCTCGGCAGCGTCAGCCACATCGCCACCGACAAGACCGGCACGCTGACCATGAACGAGATGACGGCACGCCGGCTGCACACCCATGGGCGCGATTTCCGCGTCACCGGCGAGGGCTACTCCACCGATGGCAGGATTCTCACCGGTGACGACCGTCCGATGCCTGCCCTCACGGAGGCGTTCCTGACCATGGCCCTGTGCAACGACGCCGTGCTGCACAACGGCGTGCTGGTCGGCGACCCTACCGAGGGGGCCCTGGCCGTGCTCGCCGAGAAAGGCGGCATCGACGTCGCTGGTGCGAGGCGGACCCACCCGCGGGTGGCTGAGGTGCCCTTCGACTCCGACTACAAATTCATGGCCACGTTCCACCGACCGGCAGAGCCGACGACCGGACGTCCGCGACAGTCCGGACACCGCTGCTGCGTCAAGGGGGCACCGGGCGCCCTGCTGCCCCTGACCGACTCGGTGCTCACCGACGACGGCATCCGCCCTCTGGACGACACTCTGCAGCAGCGGATCCACGACACCATCCAGGAGCTGGCCGGGGACGGCCTGCGCACGATCATGATCGCCGGACGCACCCTCGACGCCGGTACCGTTCCGGACGATGACACGGGACGCTCGTTGGTCACTGGGCTGACCCTCTACGCGATCGTCGGCATCGTCGACCCGCCCAGGGCTGAGGCGGCCGAGGCCATTGCGGTGGCGCTCGGCGCCGGCATCCGCGTGCACATGATCACGGGCGACCATCTTGTGACGGCCTCCGCCATCGCCCGCAACCTGGGCTTGCCGGGTGAGGCTGCCGCCGGTCCCACGCTCGACGACCTCGACGACCTCGAGCTCGCCGCCCGCGCCGCGGACTACGGGGTGCTCGCCCGGGTCACCCCGGCCCACAAGATCCGGGTGGTCCGGGCGTTGCAGTCCGGCGGCAACGTCGTGGCCATGACCGGTGACGGCGTCAACGACGCGCCGGCGCTGAAGCAGGCCGACATCGGCATCGCCATGGGTATCACCGGCACGGATGTCTCCAAAGGCGCCGCGAACGTGATCCTCACCGACGACAACTTTTCCACGATCGTCGCCGCGGTGCGGGAGGGACGCGGCATCTACGCCAACATCCTGAAGTTCGTCCGGTTCCAGCTGACCACAGCGTGGGGATTCGTGCTCATCTTCCTGATCGCCGGCGTCACCGGGTGGGCCGCTGGTGCGCCGTTCACGGCGCTGCAGATCCTCTGGGTCAACATCATCATGGACGGCCCGCCCGCACTGGCGCTCGGCTTGGATCCGGCCGAACCCGGAACGATGAAACGGCCCCCGCGCCCGTCCGACGAGCCGCTGCTCACTCGGGACCGGATGCTGCGGATTCTCGGGCTCGGCCTCGTCATGGCCGCGGGAACGCTGACCGTGTTGACCCAGGCATCCGGGATGTTCCCGGAGAGCGCGGGGAACGCAGCCTTCGCCACCACGCTCGCGTTCACGACCTTCGTCTTCTACCAGGTGTTCAACCTGCTCAACGTGCGCTCCGACACCCACTCCGTCTTCTCACTGCAGACGTTCACCAACCGCAGCATCTGGCTGGCACTCACCGCCGTGATCGTCCTGCAGGTCCTCGTGGTGCAGATCGACGTGCTCCAGGGACTCTTCGACACCACCGCCCTCACCCTCGGACAGTGGGGCCTGTGCGTGACGGTCGGGTCGTCGGTGCTCTGGATCGAGGAGATCCGAAAGGCCATCGTGCGGGCAGTCGGGCGCCGCGCCGCTCGCCGCTGAGGCGGTCCTGGCCCGGAACGCGAAGAAGGGGCACCCACCGTGACGGTGGATGCCCCTTCTTCGTTATTGCGGGTGCTGCCGATTACATTCCGGCGAGGTCGCGAACCGACGTGTCGCCGGGGGCCGCGTTCGTGAAGGAGGCCTCGATCTCGGCGCGCTCGAGCAGGTCGTCCATCCGGCGACGACGCTGCTTCGGGATGAGCGTGACGACGGTACCGGACTTGCCGGCGCGGCCGGTACGACCGGAGCGGTGCAGGTAGGTCTTGTACTCGTCCGGAGCGTCGGCCTGGATGACCAGGTCGATGTCGTCCACGTGGATGCCGCGAGCCGCGACATCCGTTGCCACCAGCACGTTGACCCGACCGCTGGTCAGCATCTGCAGGTTGCGGGTACGGCGGGCCTGGTTCAGGTCGCCGTGCAGGCTCGTGGCTTTCACGCCGGCGTCTTCGAGCTGATCGGCGAGCTGCTCGGCGTAGGCACGGGTGCGGGAGAAGATCAGCGTCTTGCCCTGGCGGTCCACGAGCTGGCCGATGATGGCGCTCTTGTCGCGGTGCTCGATCACGAGCACGCGGTGGTCGATCGTGGAGGAAGCCTGATCTTCGCCGGCAACCTCGTGCACGGCCGGGTTGATCAGGAATTCCTTGACCAGCGAGGCGACACCCTTGTCGAGGGTGGCCGAGAACAGCAGCTTCTGGCCGCCCTTCTTGGTCTGGCGCAGGATGCGCTGCACCGGCTCGAGGACGCCCAGGTCGCACATGTAGTCGGCCTCGTCGAGGACGGTGACGACGACCTCGGACCGGTCGAGACGACCCTGCTCGATCAGGTCTTCGATGCGGCCGGCGGTGCCGATGATGATGTCCACGCCGCGCTGGAGGGCGCTGACCTGGCGGTACTGCGGAACGCCGCCGTAGATCTGGGTGGTGAAGAGGCCGACGCTGCGGGCGATGGGCTGGATGGTGCGGTCGATCTGCAGGGCCAGCTCACGGGTCGGGGCCAGGATGAGCGCGCGCGGCTTGCGGGCCATCTTGCGGTCCTTGGCGCCGTTGTTCTCCAGCAGCTTCTCCACGAGGGGAGCGCCGAAGGCGATGGTCTTGCCGGAACCGGTCTTGCCACGGCCGAGCACGTCGCGCCCGGCGAGCACGTCCGGGATGGTCGCGGCATGGATCGGGAACGGCGCAGCGGCACCGAGGGTGGCCAGCTCGCGCACGATGTTCTCGCCGAGGCCCAGGTCGCCGAAGGTCACACCGACGACTTCGGCAGCCGTCGTCGCGATGGCTTCGAGGCGCTCGAGCACGACGTCGTCACCGGCGGCGAAGTGCGCCTTGGTGTCGCGGTCGGGGTAGAAGTTGCTGGAGTGGCCGCCGTCGGACGCCGAGCGGGCCGCACGCGCCGGACGGTCGGAGTTCGAACGCTCGGAACGGTCGTAGCCGCCACGCTCGGTGCGGGCGGGACGGTCACCGTAGGACGGGCGCTCGGTGCGGGCCGGACGGTCGTTGTTGTACGCCGGACGGTCCGTGCGCGGAGCGCGGTCACCGTAGGACGGACGGTCGTTGTTGTACGCCGGACGGTCGGTGCGCGGAGCGCGGTCGCCGTAGGACGGACGGTCGTTACCGTAGGACGGACGGTCGTTGCGAGGACGGTCGCTGTTGTAGGAGGGACGGTCGCCGCGCGGGGCGCCACCGGTGGAGGGGCGGTCGCTGCGGTTCGGGCGGTCGCCGTAGGCGGGGCGCTCGGAGCGCTGACCGTAGGCCGGGCGGTCGTTGCCGGCCGGCCGGTCGTTGCCGTAGGCCGGACGGTCATTGCCGGCGGGT
>DATISQ010000129.1:0-10715 GCA_035581905.1 Cryobacterium sp. | reverse complement strand
ACTCGGCTTCCCCACGGCCAACCTGTCACCGGCGTCCGAGGGTCTCATCCCCGCGGACGGCGTCTACGCGGGCTGGCTGACGGATGCCGGCATCCGCTACCCGGCAGCCATCTCGGTGGGCAACAACCCCACCTTCGACGGTGTGGCGCAGAAGCAGGTCGAGGCCTATGTGCTCGACCAGGACATCGACCTGTACGACCACGTGGTGGAGGTGGCGTTCGTCGAGCGCATCCGCGGGATGGTCGCGTTCACCGGAATCGAACCGTTGATCGTGCAGATGCACGACGACGTGCAGAAGGTCCGCGGCATCCTGGCCTGACCGCCGCGCACCCGCCGCGCGCCCGCCGCCGCGGCTGTTGCTCGTCCGGACAACTGTTGCCCGCAGGCCGGCACCAGTCGTCCGATCGGGCAACACTTGGCGCCGCGGGTGGCCCCTAGACTGTCCCGATGACCGATGCCTCCGCCCGCAACCTGTGGGCCGGTCGAACCCTGGCGCTGATCGGCATCGTGCTGGTCGCCGGCAACCTGCGCACGGCCGTGGCGGCGCTCTCCCCGATTGTGACCCAGGTCAGCGTCGATGTGCCACTCAGCGCGGTCGCCATCGGTGTGCTCGGCATGCTGCCTCCGGTCTGCTTCGCCGTTTTCGGCATCTTCACTCCCGTGTTCACAAGGCGGCACGGGCTGGAGCAGATGCTGGTGCTGGCCCTGGTCGCCATCCTGGCCGGGCACGTCGTGCGCGGCCTGTCCGGCTCGCTGACCGTGCTCATCCTCGGCAGCGTGATCACCTTCGCGGGACTTGGTATCGGCAACGTGCTGTTGCCGCCGCTGGTGAAGAAGTACTTCCCCGATCGGGTCGGCCTGGTCACCTCGCTCTACGTCACGATGATGTCCCTGAGCACCCTGCTGCCCCCGCTCGTGGCCGTGCCGGTCGCGGATGCCGCCGGCTGGCGCGTCTCGCTCGGGATGTGGATGCTGCCGGCCCTGATCGCGCTCGTGCCGTGGATCACGATGCTGCTGCGGCACCGGGCCCAGCGGGTGGCCGGCCCGGTGCTGGAGGAGGCGGAGCCGGCGCTGCTGGGCCGCATCTGGCGGTCGTCGGTCGCCTGGGCCATCGCCGTCGTGTTCGCCGCGTCGTCGCTCAACGCCTACGCGATGTTCGCGTGGCTGCCGCAGTTGCTGATCCAGACCGCCGGGGTGACGCCGGCCCAGGCCGGAACCCTGCTCTCCCTCTATGCGGCGGTCGGCCTGCCATGCGCCCTGGTCATCCCCTACCTCACCGTGCGGATGAAGAACGTGGGCCTGCTGGTGTACGTGGGCGTGCTCGCGTTCCTGGTGGGATACCTGGGTCTGCTCCTGGCACCGACCGTTCTGACTTTCGTCTGGGTGTTCTTCGCCGGCCTCGGTCCGCTCTTCTTCCCGCTCGCCCTGGTACTGATCAACGTGCGCACCCGCACGCACGCGGGTTCCGTCGCCCTCAGTGGATTCGTGCAGAGCGTCGGCTACACGATCGGCGCGCTCGGACCGCTCACGGTCGGGCTGCTGCACCAGCTGACCGACGGCTGGACCTGGCCGCTCGCCTTCCTGATCGGCACCGCGCTGGCCGTCACGCTCGCCGGCGCTGTGCTCTCCCGCCCGCACCTGCTCGAGGACGACCTCGCCCGCTAGACCCGGTCTCAGGCGACCAGCTCGGCGCGGTGGATGAGCGCGGCGGCGCCGATCAGCGGGCCGTCTCCGGAGAGAGCGGATGCGACCACGCGCACCCGGGTCGCGAAGGAGAACACCGTGCGCTCGGCCACGGCCGCCCGCACGAAGTCGAACAGGTCCGGCGTGACGAGCGAGAACCCGCCGCCGATCGCCACCACGTCGAGGTCCACGAGGTTCGTCGCGGACGCGATCGCCTGGCCGATGGCCTGGCCGCAGCGCTTCACCGCGGCAATCGCGATCGGGTCTCCGGCGGCGTACGCGGCCGAGAGGTCTTCGCCGGTCCGGCCCGGCCAGCCCTGGGCGCGCGCCCAGGCCACGGTGCGCGGTCCGGATGCGACGGCCTCGAGGCATCCGGTGCCACCGCAGGCGCAGGGGTCGTCGAACCCGCCGACCTCGATATGCCCGATGTGTCCGGCGTTGCCGCTGGGCCCGGAGACGGTGACCCCACCCAGGATCAAGCCGCCGCCGACGCCCGTGGAGACGACCATGCCCATCAGGCTGTCGGCGCCCTTTCCGGCGCCGAGCCAGTGCTCGGCGAGGGTGATGCAGAGTCCGTCCAGGCGCAGGCGCACGACTGCTTCGGGCACGAGGGCCGCGACGAGGTCCCGGAAGGGATAGTCCCGCCAGGCCGGCAGGTTCAGCGGCGAGACCGCGCCCGTCTCCACGGTGATCGGGCCGGCGGTGCCGATGCCGACGCCGAGGAGGGTTGCTCCGACCGGCAGGCTCGCGCGCGCCCGGGTGACGACGGTCTCCACACTGGCCGCGAGCTCTTCGGCCGTTTTCAACGGGCCGGTGGGGGCGCGGTACCGGCTGGCGGCGAGCACGACCCCCTGATCGTCGACGAGCGCGGCTTCGACCTTGGTGCCGCCGAGGTCGACGGCGAGTGCATAACTGAGGGGCATGATCTGAGCCTAGGGCGTGCAGACTTCCCGCGTCGATGCGCAGATGCTCAGACGAGCAACATCACCAACAGGCGTTGATCGGGGGAGACCGGCGACCTAGGCTGGGCTCGAACGGAACGGAGCACCATGACGGACACCGACGAACTGCTGTCCATTCGCGCAGCCGAGCTGTACTACGAGGAAAACAAGACGCAGGACGAGATCGGCACCGTTCTCCGCCTCACCCGCTGGAAGGTGGGCCGGCTCCTCGCCCAGGCCAAGGCCAGCGGCTTCATCCGCATCGAGATCGTGCACCCGCGCGCCCGCCGCCTGTCCATCGAACGTCGGTTGCGCGAGAACACGCATTTGACGGATGCCATCGTCGTCTCCTCCGCCGGCGTCGCCAGCGACGAAGAACTCCAGTCCCGCACCGCCCAGGCGGCCGCCGACTATCTCACCGGCCTCCGCCCCGTTCCGCGCACGCTCGGCATCAGCTGGGGCCGCACCCTGCACGAGGTGTCGCTGCACCTGGCCAAGGGCTGGGCCAACGGTGTCAACGTCGTGCAGATCAACGGCGGCGTCAGCCTCAACCGGCGCGCCGGCACTGCGGCCGCCACGGCCGTGACCATCGCCCACAAGGCCTCGGGGGCGGCGACCCTGCTGCCGAGTCCCGCCATCCTCGAACGCCACGACACGAAGCTGGCGATCGAAGCCGACCGCTCCGTCGCCGCCGTGCTCACCCTGGGCGCGTCGGCATCCGCCTACCTGTTCAGCGCCGGCCAGGCCGACCGGAACTCGGCCCTTGTCGACAGCGGCTACCTGACCGCGGAGCAGATCGTCGAGCTCGTGCGCAAGGGCGCCGTCGGCGACATCGTCGGCCGCTACGTCGACAGCAACGGCAACATCGTCGATCCGGAACTCGACGGCCGCACCGTCGGCATCCAGCTCGAAGCGTTGCGCCAGGCGAAGACGGCCATCGCCGTGATCGCCGGCAGCTCCAAACACTCCATCGCCCGCGCCGTCGTCGGCAGCGGCCTGTGCACCGTGCTTGTCACCGACGAAGACACCGCACTCGCCGTGCTCGGCGACGACGTCTGACCAGACCCCGACAGCGAGGACAATTCATGACAACCAGCCCAACGGCCATGGCCCAGCTGAACACCGGGGAACGCGCCCTGGCGCTCATCGGCGGGGAAGCCACGGATGCGAATCTGCGGCGCTACCTGCACGGCATCCCCGGCATCGACGCCGTCGGCCTGGAACAGCGCGCTTCTGACCTCGGCACCCGCTCCATCAAGACCAGCTCGAAGAAGTGGGCGCTCGACAAGATCATCAGCCTGATCGATCTCACCACCCTGGAGGGCGCGGACACCCCCGGCAAGGTGAAGTCCCTGGTCGGCAAAGCCCTCACGCCCGATGCCGGGGACCTGAGCTGCCCCCGCGTGGCCGCGGTCTGCGTCTACGGCGACATGGTGCCGCACGCCGTCGCCGCCCTCGGGTCCGCGCACTCCGCGGGCACGGATGGCGGTGTGAACGTCGCCGCCGTCGCCACCGCGTTCCCAAGTGGCCGCGCCTCCCTCGCGATCAAGCTCGCCGATGTGCACGACGCCGTCGCGGCCGGCGCCGACGAGATCGACATGGTCATCGACCGCGGGGCGTTCCTGTCCGGCCGGTTCGGTCAGGTCTACGACGAGATCGTGGCGGTCAAGCAGAGCTGCCGCCGCGCCGACGGCAGCTTCGCGCACCTCAAGGTGATCCTCGAAACCGGGGAGCTCAACACCTACGACAACGTGCGCCGCGCGTCGTGGCTGGCGATCCTGGCCGGCGGCGACTTCATCAAGACCTCCACCGGCAAGGTTCCCGTCGCGGCCACCCTGCCGGTGACCCTCTCCATGCTCGAGGTCGTGCGCGACTGGCACCGCCTCACCGGGGCGAAGGTCGGCGTGAAGCCGGCCGGCGGCATCCGCACGTCGAAGGACGCCACCAAGTACATCGTGACCGTCGCCGAAACCGTGGGCGAGGAATGGCTCACGCCCAGCCTGTTCCGGTTCGGGGCGTCGAGCCTGCTGAACGACGTGCTGATGCAGCGCCAGAAGATGACCTCCGGGCACTACTCCGGCCCCGACTACGTGACGATCGATTGATCTCGGCGAGCTCGATCAGCGAAAAATCGATCACCGACAACTCGATGAACCTTGATTGGACACACCATGAGCTTTCTTGACTACGCTCCGGCCCCGGAGTCCCAGGCCCTGCTGAACCTCCGTTCGGACTACGGACTCTTCATCGACGGCGAGTTCGTCACCGGTCGCGGTGAGCCGTTCCAGAGCATCAACCCGGCCACCGAGAAGCAGATCGCGATGATCGCCCACGCCAACGCGGCGGATGTCGACGCGGCCGTGGCCGCTGCCCGTCGCGCCTACGACAAGACCTGGTCCAAACTCTCCGGCAGTGATCGCGGCAAGTACCTGGTCCGCATCGCCCGTCTCGTGCAGGAGCGGGCCCGCGAGCTCGCCGTCGCCGAGACCCTCGACAACGGCAAGCCGATCAAGGAGAGCCGCGACGTCGACGTGCCCCTGGTCGCCGCCTGGTTCTTCTACTACGCCGGCTGGGCCGACAAGCTCGACCACGCCGGGGTCGGTCCCACGCCCTCCGCGCGCGGCGTCGCCGCCCAGGTGATCCCGTGGAACTTCCCGCTGCTGATGCTGGCCTGGAAGATCGCCCCGGCACTCGCCGCCGGCAACACGGTCGTGCTCAAGCCGGCCGAGACCACCTCGCTGACCGCGCTGCTGTTCGCGGAGATCCTGCAGCAGGCCGACCTGCCGGCCGGCGTCGTCAACATCGTCACGGGCGGCCGCGACACCGGGAAGGCCCTCGTCGGCCACCCCGGCGTGAACCTGGTCGCGTTCACCGGCTCCACCGGAGCCGGCCGGGCCATCGCCCGCTCCGTCGCCGGCACCGACAAGAAGGTCATCCTCGAGCTCGGCGGCAAGGCCGCGAACATCGTCTTCGACGACGCGCCCATCGACCAGGCCATCGAGGGCATCGTCAACGGCATCTTCTTCAACCAGGGCCACGTCTGCTGCGCCGGCAGCCGGCTGCTCGTGCAGGAGTCGATCCACGACGACGTCATCGACCGCCTCAAGGCGCGCCTGTCCACGCTCCGCCTCGGCGATCCGATGGACAAGAACACCGATATCGGCGCCGTCAACAGCGCCGAGCAGCTGGCGCGCATCCGGGAGCTCACCGACATCGGCGAGCAGGAAGGCGCCGAGCGCTGGAGCCCGGACTGCGTGCTGCCCGAGACCGGCTTCTGGTTCAAACCGACCATCTTCACCAACGTCTCCACCAGCCACCGCATCGCCCGCGACGAGGTCTTCGGTCCGGTGCTGTCCGTGCTCACGTTCCGTACCCCGGCCGAGGCCATCGCCAAGGCGAACAACACGCCCTACGGCCTGTCCGCCGGAATCTGGACCGAGAAGGGCAGCCGGATGCTGGCGGTCGCCGACAAGCTGCGCGCCGGCGTGATCTGGGCCAACACGTTCAACCGCTTCGACCCGGCCAGCCCCTTCGGCGGTTACAAGGAGTCCGGGTACGGTCGCGAGGGCGGCCGCCACGGCCTCGCCGCGTACCTCAAGCCCGCCGCCGGCCGCGCGGCCGCCCGCACCGTGACGGCCGCACCCGCGGCATCCGTCGCACCTGCCGCCGCAAAGGCAGCGTCCCCGGCCGCTGAGAAGACCCCCGTTTCCCGAAAGAAGGCTGCCAAGTGACCCGCCTCGCCGTTCCCAAGACCTACAAGCTCTACCTCGGCGGCAAGTTCCCGCGCAGCGAGTCGGGCCGGGTCTACGAGATCCGTTCCCAGGACGGGGCATTCCTCGCCAACGCCGCCAAGGCCAGCCGCAAGGATGCCCGTGACGCCGTCGTCGCCGCCCGCTCCGCCCTCGGCGGCTGGGCCGGCGCCACGGCCTACAACCGCGGCCAGGTGCTCTACCGCATCGCGGAGTTGCTCGAGGGCCGCCGGGCCCAGTTCGTGGTCGAAATCGTGCAGTCGGAGGGTGTGACGGCCGCCGCCGCATCCGCCCAGGTCGATGAGGCCATCGACCGCTGGGTCTGGTACGCCGGCTGGGCCGACAAGTATCTGCAGGTCGCCGGCAACGCCAACCCGGTGTCGGGTCCCTACTTCAACCTCTCGGTGCCGGAGCCCACGGGTGTCGTCGCCATCATCGCGCCGCAGACCGGGGGATCCCTCCTCGGCCTCGTCAGTGCGGTCGCCCCGGCGCTGGTCTCGGGCAACACCGTGGTCGTCGTCGCGAACGAGGCCATGCCGCTCTCGGCGATCAGCCTCGGCGAGGTGCTCGCCACCAGCGACGTGCCTGGGGGCGTGGTCAACAGCCGCACCGGGTCGCCGGCCGAGATGGCGCCGTGGCTGGCCAGCCACGCCGACGTCAACGCCCTCGACCTGGTCGGCGCCGGCGACCTCGACTGGATCCACCTCGAGATCGACGCGGCCGAGACGCTCACCCGGGTGCTCCAGCCCGAGAACGGTCCGGATGCCGCGAGCCCGTCGCTGGCGCGCATCCTGGCGTTCACCGAAACGAAGACGATCTGGCACACGAAGGGCCTGATCTAGCCCGGGGCCCTGACCCAGCCCTACGCCTCGTGCGGCCGCTCAGTGTCGTCGTCGCGCAACAGGTCTTCCAGGGCCTGGTCCACCTCGTCGAGCACCGGCTCCTCCCCGGCTGCCGAGCTGGTCAGACGGGCCACGAGGGCCTGCGGGTCGTCGAGGTCCGCTGACGAGGGCAGAAGGTCCGGGTGGGCCCACAGGTCGTCGCGCTTCTCGTTGCCCACGGCATCCGTCACGGCCTGCCACAGGGTGGCGGCTTCGCGCAGGCGCCGGGGGCGCAGCTCGAGCCCGACCAGGGTGGCGAACGCGGACTCGGCGGGGCCACCGGATGCCCGGCGCCGCTTCACCGTCTCGGCGATGGCGTCGGCGCGGGGGAGCCGGCTCGTGGCCTCTAGGGTGACGACGTCGACCCATCCCTCGATCAGGGCGAGCATCGTCTCGAGGCGGCCGAGCGCGGCCAGCTGGGCCTCGCTCTTCGGCGGGATCAGCGAGCCGTCGACCATCGCCGCGCGCAGTTCCTCCGGATTGGCCGGGTCGAAGCCCTCGGCCAGCTGCTCGAGGCGTCCGGAGTCGATGTGGATCCCGCGGGCGAAGTCCGTGATCGAGCTGATCAGGTGCAGGCGCAGCCACCGGGAGTGGCGGAACAGGCGCGCGTGGGCGATCTCGCGCACGGCGAGGTAGATCTGCACCTGGTCGGCGGGAACGTCGAGGCCCTCGCCGAACGCGGCCACGTTCTGGGGAAGCAGGGCGGCCTGCTGGTCGCTGAGCAGGGGGATTCCGATGTCGCCGCCGGAGACGACCTCGTTGGACAGCTGGCCGACGACCTGGCCGAGCTGCATGGCGAACAGGGTGCCGCCGATGCTGCGCATCACCTGACCGGCGCCGGCCATCATGCCCTTGAGTTCTTCCGGGGCCTGATCGGTGAGCACCCGCGTCAGGGAGTCGGAGATGCTGGTGGCCACGGGCTCGGCGAGCTGGGTCCACAGCGGCATGGTCGCGGTGACCCATTCCTTGCGGGTCATCAGCCGCGGGGGAGTGGTGAGCTCGGCGACCGAGATCACCTCGTCCAGCCAGAGCGAGGCGATGTGGAACGCCTGGTCGAGGGCGGCGCGCTCGGCCGGGGTCACCTCGAGCTGACCCTGGGCCGCGCGCTGCTGCCCCTGTGTCAGGGCGGAATCCCAGTTGACGGATCCGTCCCCGCCGCCGCGCAAGGCGCCCTGCAGCTGGTTCATCAGTGCGGAGATGCTGGCCGGGTCACCCGGAAGCCCGGCAGCGCCGGCCAGCTGGCTCGGGTCGATGGACGACTTCCCGCTCAGGATGTCGCGCAGCATGTCCCGAAACTCATCTTCGGGATTGTGACCCTCGTCGGGTCGGGAGTCGTCGTCGGCCACTTCAGGCACCTCTCAGTCGCGTCCTCCTACGCTAGCCGGAGATCCCCAGCGCGGACTGGGAAATGACCTACGCTGGTAAACCGGTGTCCGCCTGCCGCGAACAGCCGGCACAATCCCTGGAAGGAGACCGGTGGCCCTCTTCACCGATCACCCCGTACAGCCGCCCGGCCGATCCGCTCGCGCCGTCGGGGCGGGCTGGGTGGTGCTCGGGATCGCGATGGTCATCGGCCTCCTCCTCGCCGTGACGCCGTCCCCGTACGTGATCGAGAAGCCGGGACCGATCTACAACACCATCGGCACGGCCGAACAGGACGGTGAGCAGGTGCCGCTGATCTCTGTGTCCGGCGAATCCGTCTACCCCACCGAGGGCAGTCTCGACCTGCTGACCGTCTCGCTTGTCGGCAACCCCGACAACCGGCCGAGCTGGCTGAGCGTTGCCGCCGCCTGGCTCAACCCGAACCAGGCCGTGATCCCGATCGATTCGGCATTCCCGCCCGAGGTCAGCACGAAACAGCGCGAGGAGCAGACCCAGGCGCAGATGGTGAATTCGCAGCAGGATGCGATCGCCGCCGCCCTGACCAGCCTCGGCTATGACTACCCGACGATCCTCACGGTTCTGTCCCTGCCCGAAGACTCGCCGGCCGAGGGCGCCATCGAAGCCGGCGACGTGGTGGTCTCGGTGAACGGCGAAGAGGTCGCGGACATCACAGCCTTGCGCGACGCGCTGACACGGAACGGCATCGACGACGCCGCCTCCATCGGAATCATCCGGGACGGAACCGCCCAGACCGTTCAGGTCACCCCGGTCGCCTCGGGCGAGGCCGTCGTGGTGGGCATCAACGTGATGAGCGAGTACGACTTCCCCTTCGACGTCACGATCGAGCTCGATTCGGTCGGCGGGCCCAGCGCGGGCATGATGTTCGCCCTCGGCATCATCGACACGGTCACCCCCGGCTTCATTCAGGGCGGGGAGAATGTCGCGGGCACCGGCACGATCAACCAGGCCGGCGAGGTCGGTCCGATCGGCGGCATCCGCCAGAAGCTGATCGGCGCCGAGCAGAACGATATCGACTGGTTCCTCGCGCCCGCTGACAACTGCGACGAGGTCACCGGGAACGTGCCGGACGGGATGACGGTCTTCTCCGTCGAAAGCCTTGACGACGCGCTGGCCGCGCTGGAGGCCATCCGCACCGGTTCGGACACCGACGCTCTGAAACAGTGCCCCCTCGGATAACCCCGAGCCGCTGCCCAGCGAACGTGCGGCATTCGTTCGGGGCGGTTGTCTAGAATGAAGAAGACCGCCGATTTCGAGATCAAGAGGCCAATTCGTGACGTCACAACAACCCCGTAGCGCGCCCGCTCCACAGCGCAGCCGCGCTCCCCTTGCCATTACGGCAGCGATCATAGCGGGGCTGGTGATCATCTTCTTCGTGTTCGCCGGGCTCTATGCCGATATTCTCTGGTTCGAGCAGCTGGGCTTCCTCAACGTGCTGACCACGCAGTGGATCGCCGGTTCCGCACTGTTCCTGATCGGGTTCGTCGCCATGGCGGTCCCGGTCTGGGTGAGCATCCAGATCGCCTACCGGTTGCGACCGGTCTACGCGAAGCTCAACTCCCAGCTCGACCGCTACCAGCAGGTCATCGAGCCGTTGCGCCGCCTCGCCATGTACGGCATCCCCGCCCTGCTCGGCCTGTTCGCCGGTGTTGCCGCGGCGACGCGCTGGCAGGTTGTGTTGATGTGGCTGAACCGCACGGATACCGGCCGAGTCGACCCCCAGTTCAACCTGGACATCTCGTTCTACCTCATGGATCTCCCCTTCTTCCACTCCGTGCTCGGCTTCGCGTCGGCCGTGGTGCTCATCTCGGCCCTCGTGGCCGCGGCGACGAGCTACCTGTACGGTTCGATCCGGGTCAGCGGGCGTGAGGTCATCGTCTCCAAGGCCGCCCGCATCCAGATCGCCGTCACGGCAGCCGTCTACCTGATGCTGCAGGCCGTGAGCATCTGGCTCGACCAGTACTCCACGCTGACCAACACCAACGACATCATCACCGGTGCGGGCTACACCGATGTGAACGCCACGATCCCGGGCCGCGCCATCCTGGCCGGGATCGCCG
>DATISQ010000128.1:0-4668 GCA_035581905.1 Cryobacterium sp. | reverse complement strand
CTGAGGAGTAATACACGTGGCTGACGGCTTTGAGCTATTCACCGACCGGTCCGTTGTCGCAATGCGCGTCAACGGCGAGCTCAAGGATCTCGCCACGACGGTGACTCCGACGGATGTCGTCGAACCGGTGACCATCGGCTCGCCCGACGGGCTCAGCATCCTGCGCCACTCGGCCGCGCACGTTCTCGCGCAGGCCGTGCAGACCGTGAACCCGGCCGCGCGCCTGGGCATCGGCCCGCCCGTCACCGACGGTTTCTATTACGACTTCGACGTCGAACAGGCGTTCACCCCCGAGGACATCAAATCGCTCGAGAAGGCCATGGACCGCATCATCCGTCAGGGCCAGCGCTTCGTGCGCCGCGTCGTCACCGACGACGAGGCCAGGGAGGAACTCGCGGCCGAGCCGTACAAGCTCGAACTGATCGGGCTCAAGGGCGGGGCCGCGGAGACCGCGGACAACGAGTCGGTCGAGGTCGGTGGCGCCGAGCTGACCATCTACGACAACGTGGACCCGAAGACGGGGGAGACGGTCTGGAAGGACCTCTGCCGCGGCCCGCACCTGCCGAACACCCGGATGATCGGCAACGGGTACTCCCTGACCCGCCTGGCCGCCGCCTACTGGCGCGGGTCCGAGAAGAACCCGCAGTTGCAGCGCATCTACGGCACCGCCTGGCCCACCAAAGACGAACTGCGCGCCTACCAGGCCCGTCAGGAAGAGGCCGCCAAGCGCGACCACCGCAAGCTCGGCGCCGAACTCGACCTCTTCAGCTTCCCCGAGGAGATCGGCTCCGGCCTGCCCGTCTTCCACCCCCGGGGCGGCATCATCCGCATGGAGATGGAGAACTACTCCCGCAAGCGCCACACCGAGGCCGGCTACGACTTCGTCTACACGCCGCACATCACCAAGTCGAACCTCTTCGAGACTTCCGGTCACCTCGACTGGTATGCCGATGGCATGTTCCCGCCGATGAAACTCGATGCGGAGTACGACGCCGACGGCCACGTGACCCGCCAGGGCGTCGACTACTACCTCAAACCGATGAACTGCCCGTTCCACAATTTGATCTTCCGCTCCAGCGGACGCAGCTACCGTGACCTGCCCATGCGCCTGTTCGAGTTCGGCTCGGTCTACCGCTACGAGAAGTCCGGCGTCGTGCACGGCCTCACCCGGGTGCGCGGCATGACCCAGGACGACGCGCACATCTACACCACCCGCGATGGCATGAAGGAGGAGCTCACCAGCACCCTGAACTTCGTGCTCAAGTTGCTCGCCGACTACGGCCTCGAGGACTACTACCTCGAACTCTCCACGAAGGACCCGAAGAAGTTCGTCGGAACCGACGAGGCGTGGGCGGAAGCGACCGACACCCTGCGTGAGGTCGCCGAGGCATCCGGTCTCGATCTCGTTTCCGACCCGGGTGGCGCCGCGTTCTACGGCCCGAAGATCTCCGTTCAGGCCCGCGACGCGATCGGCCGCACCTGGCAGATGTCCACGATCCAACTGGACTTCAACCTGCCGGAACGATTCGACCTCGAGTACACGGCCCCGGATGGTTCCCGCCAGCGCCCGGTGATGATCCACCGGGCCCTGTTCGGGTCGATCGAGCGCTTCTTCGCGGTTCTCACCGAGCACTACGCCGGTGCCTTCCCGGTGTGGCTGTCCCCGGTTCAGGTCGTCGGCATCCCCGTGTCCGAGCAGTACGGCCCGTACCTCGACGAGATCGTCGGTCGTCTCAAGGCCGCCGGCGTGCGCGCCGAGGTCGACCACTCCGACGACCGCATGCAGAAGAAGATCCGCAACCACACCACGGCGAAGGTGCCCTTCCAGCTGCTCCTCGGCGAGGACGATCGCGATAACGGTGCGGTGAGCTTCCGAGTCCGCGACGGCACCCAGGACAACGGCGTACCGGCCGACGAGGCCATCCGGCGCATCATCGCCGCGATCGAGACGCGCGCCCAGGTCACCACCTCGGGCCAGGTCTGACATGGACCAGCACAGCGACGAGTTCGAGGGACTCGAGCAGTCGTCAGAGTTCGCCGCGGTTCCGGATGCCTTCCAACGGCTCTGGACCCCGCACCGCATGGTCTACATCCAGGACGGTCAGCAGCCGCAGGCGGACGCCTGCCCCTTCTGCCTGGCCCCGAGCATGACCGATGAGAAGGCCTTGATCGTGGCCCGCGGCAAGCACGCGTACGTGTTGCTGAACCTGTTCCCCTACAACAGCGGGCATCTGCTGGTCTGCCCGTACCGGCACATCGCGACGTATGACGAAGCCAGCCCGGAAGAGATCGCCGAAATCGGCAGCCTCACCCAGGTGGCCATGCGCGTGCTCAAAGCGGTGTCGCACTGCGACGGCTTCAACATCGGCATGAACCAGGGCCGCATCGCCGGCGCGGGCATCGCCGAACACCTGCACCAGCACATCGTTCCCCGCTGGGCACTCGACTCGAACTTCTTCCCGATCATCGCCGGAACGAAGGCGATTCCCCGTCTTCTGGGCGATGTGCGGCGAGAAGTCGCGGGCGGCTGGCCGACGGACGAAGGCTAGCCCCATCAACCCTCCGCGCAGGCACCCGCCGGGCGGAATCGACAACACCCAAGGAATAGAATCAAAGCTATGACTGAAACCACTTCCGCCTTTGGTTCGAGCCGCGTCAAGCGTGGACTCGCCGACATGATGAAGGGCGGCGTCATCATGGACGTCGTCAACGCCGAGCAGGCTCGCATCGCCGAGGACGCCGGTGCTGTCGCCGTCATGGCCCTCGAGCGGGTTCCCGCTGACATCCGTTCACAGGGCGGTGTCGCCCGCATGAGCGACCCCGACCTGATCGACAGCATCATCGCCGAGGTCTCCATCCCGGTGATGGCCAAGGCGCGCATCGGCCACTTCGTCGAAGCGCAGATCCTGCAGGCGCTGAACGTCGACTACATCGATGAGTCCGAGGTGCTGAGCCCGGCCGACTACGTCAACCACATCGACAAGTGGAACTTCACGGTTCCGTTCGTCTGTGGCGCGACCAACCTGGGTGAGGCGCTGCGCCGCATCACCGAGGGCGCGGCCATGATCCGTTCCAAGGGCGAGGCCGGCACCGGCGACGTCTCGGAGGCCATGAAGCACATCCGCACCATCAAGGGTGAGGTTGCACGCCTGTCGGCCCTGAGCAAGGACGAACTGTACGTCGCCGCGAAGGAACTGCAGGCCCCGTACGAACTCGTCGCCGAGATCGCCGCCACCGGCAAGCTCCCTGTCGTCCTCTTCGTCGCCGGCGGCGTGGCCACTCCCGCCGACGCAGCCCTGATGATGCAGATGGGCGCGGACGGCGTGTTCGTCGGCTCCGGCATCTTCAAGTCGGGCAACCCGCAGGCCCGCGCGAACGCGATCGTCAAGGCCGTCACGTTCTACGACGACCCCAGCGTCATCGCATCCGTCTCGCGTGGACTCGGCGAGGCCATGGTCGGCATCAACGTGTCCGACCTGGCCGCGCCGCACCGCCTCTCCGAGCGCGGTTGGTAGTCACCCGTCCGTGAGCGTTGGAGTTCTCGCCCTCCAGGGTGACTTTCGGGAGCATGCCCAGGTACTGCGGTCCCTCGGCGCCGAAGTCGAACTCATCCGCCGCCCGGAGGAACTGGCCCGCGTCAGCGGGCTCGTGATCCCGGGCGGCGAGTCCAGCGTGATGGACAAATTGGCCCGCGCGTTCGGCCTGGCGGACCCGCTGGCCGCGGCCGTGCGGGCCGGCCTGCCCGTCTACGGCACCTGCGCGGGCCTGATCATGCTTGCCGACACCGTCATCGACGGGATCTCCGGACAGCAGAGCATCGGCGGCTTCGACATCGCCGTGCGCCGCAACGCCTTCGGCTCGCAGACCCTCTCCTTCGAGACCGATCTCGATGTGCCGGAGCTCGGTGAGGCGCCGGTGCACGCCGTTTTCATCCGGGCGCCCGTGGTGGAGTCCGTCGGGCCCCGCGCCCGCGCCCTGGCCACGCTTTCGGACGGGCGCTGCGTCGCGGTCGAGCAGGACAATCTGCTCGGCACCTCGTTCCACCCCGAGATCACCGGGGAACACCGTTTCCACGCATATTTCCTGCAGAAGGTGGCCGCCGCCGACTTCCGTCGCTAGGCTCCGGTCATGGCCGGCTGGCATCCGTACGTCGTCTTCGGTTCGGCGCAGTCCGCGCTCGACGAGCTGGTCGAGGCGGCCGGCGAATCCGACCCGGAAACGGAGCAGGTGCTGCCCGGGGAGGGCGTGCTCTACTGGCAGATGCACCGGAGCATCGGCATCAACAGCCCGTTCAGCAAGCTGAGCGGCAAGGCCCGCTACCGGTCGACCACGACCACCCGCAACCTCCGCACCCTGAACAAGCTGCTCGCGTCGGTCTCGGGCGCGTGAAGCCCGTCCCATCAGGCATCGCGGGTTAGAATGGGGCGCACCCCAGGTGCAGCGACCAGTGGCACAGCAGTGCAGCGACCAGCGGCAGCAAGCACCCCGGCGCCAATCGACAGCCAAGTCACGACAGCCAAAGACAACGGAGACTCATGTCCGGACATTCCAAGTGGGCGACAACGAAGCACCAGAAGGCGGTCACCGACTCGCGTCGGGCCAAGGCCTTCGCCAAGTTGATCAAGAACATCGAAGTCGCGGCCCGCATGGGTGGCGCCGACCTGTCGG
>DATISQ010000127.1:0-18139 GCA_035581905.1 Cryobacterium sp. | reverse complement strand
ACGAACCGCAACTTCTCCAGTCCGGAGTTCGCGAGCACCGGCCCCGGGGCCGCGTCCACAAACAAGCCCGCCGCCCAGGACACCAGCAGGTAGCCGTGCGCGACGATCCCGGGGAAGAACGGGTTCGCCGCCGCCGCCTCCGCGTCGGTGTGGGCGTAGAACTTGTCGCCCGTGGCCTCGGCGAACGCCGTGATGTCGGCCAGGGTGACCACGCGCGGTCCGCCCTGCGTCTGGTCGCCCACCCGCAACTCGGCCAGGGACTTGCGGAACGGGTGGATGCCCGTGCGCACCGCGGCACCGGTGTGCCACTCCCCCGTGATGGCGGTCAGCATGTCGGGCGACCCCTGGATGGCCGTTCGTTGCATGTGGTGCAGCACCGAACGGATGCCGCCGAGCTCCTCACTGCCGCCGGCCCGCCCGGGTCCGCCGTGCACGAGGTGCGGAACGGGCGATCCGTGGCCCGTGCTGCTGCGCGCGTCGACCCGGTCGAGCATCAGCACCCGGCCGTGGTGCGCGGCGATCCCGAGCACGAGCGTGCGCGCGACATCGGGGTGGTGGGTGGCCACCGTCGTCACCAGCGAGCCGCCGCCGCGCGCGGCCAGCGCGCTGGCGTGGTCCAGGTCGGTGTACTCGATGATGGAGGCGACCGGGCCGAAGGCCTCGATCTCGTGCACGGCCGGGCTTTCCGGGTCGTGGAAGGCCAGCATGATGGGGGCCACGAAGGCGCCCTCCGGGTCGGTTCCGGTCGGGGCGTCCACCGAGCCCATCACGATGCGCCCGCCGCCGTCGATCAGGCGGGCGACGCTGGCGAGAACCTCGTCGCGCTGCCCGGTGCTGGCGAGGGGCCCCATGGTGACCCCCTCGGCGCGCGGGTCGCCGATGGTGACGCGGCGGGCCATCCGTTCGGACACGGCCGCGACGACCTGGTCACGGCGGCCTGCCGGCACGATCAGCCGGCGGATGCTGGTGCACTTCTGGCCGGCCTTGCTGGTCATCTCCGTCACCACGGAGGCAACGTAGGCGTCGAACTCGGCCGTGCCGGCCGCGGCGTCCGGGCCGAGGATCGCGGCGTTGAGCGAATCGGTCTCGCTGGTGAAGCGCACGCCGCCCTCGACCACGTTGGGGTGCGCCTTGAGGGACCGGGCGGTGCCGGCCGACCCGGTGAACGCCACCAGGTCACGGTAGTCGAGGTGGTCGATCAGGTCGCGGGCGCTGCCGGAGATCAGTTGCAGGGAACCGGCGGGCAGGATGCCGGACGCCAGGATGTGGCGCACGACCGCCTCGGTCAGGTACCCGGTGGGCGTCGCCGGCTTCACGATCGTCGGCACGCCGGCGATGAACGCCGGGGCCAGCTTCTCGAGCATGCCCCAGACCGGGAAGTTGAAGGCGTTGATCTGGCAGGCCACACCGGGGATGCGGGTGTAGATGTGCTGGCCGCTGAAGGAGCCGTCCCGGGAGAGCGCCTCCACGTCGCCGTCGATGTAGACCTGGCTGTTGGGCATCTCGCGCCGGCCCTTGGAGGACAGGGTGAACAGCACCCCGATACCGCCGTCGATGTCGACCATCGAGTCGTAGCGGGTGGCGCCGGTGCGGGCCGAGAGCTCGTAGAGCTCGTCCTTGACCCCGCCCAGGTACTGGGCCAGCTTCTTGAGCAGGCTGGCGCGCTGGTGGAAGGTCAGTTCCCCGAGCGAGGCCTGGCCGACTGTGCGGGCGTGTTCGACCACGGCGGCGAGGTCGAGCCCCTCGCTGCTCACCCGGGCGACCTCGGCCCCGGTGCTCGCGTCGAGTACGTGCTGGGCGGCAGCGCCTTCGCCCGGCGTCCACCAGGAGTCGAGAACGTAGCTGGGAACGACCGTGGCAGAGCTCGTGTCAGGGCCGATGCCAGTGCTTGTGCCATTGCTGAGGAGTGTCATGATGCGTCCTTCCAATCGAAGACGCCGCGGCCGCTTTTGCGTCCGAGGTCACCGCGCGCGACGAGGTCGCGCAGCAGTTGCGGGGGTGCGAACCGGTCGCCGAGGGTTTCGTGCAGGTGTTCGGCGATGCCCAGGCGAACGTCGAGGCCGACGATGTCGGTGGTGCGGAGAGGCCCGACCGGATGCTTGTAGCCGAGCACCATGGCCGTGTCGATGTCCTCGGGGCTGGCCACGCCCTCCTCGACCATCCGGATCGCCTCGAGCGCGATGGCGACGCCGAGGCGGGACCTGGCGAAACCGGGCGAGTCCCGCACCAGGATCGGCGTCTTCCCGAGCGCGGCCACCCAGGACCCGGCGAGCCGGGCGAGCTCCGGATCGGTGCGCGCCCCCGTGACGACCTCGATCAGGGTGGAGACCGGCACCGGGTTGAAGAAGTGCAGCCCGATGAACCGGTCCGGGCGGTCCAGCGCCTCCGCCAGATCGGTGATCGACAGCGAGGAAGTGTTGGACGCCAGCCAGGCGGTGGGTGCGAGGTGCGCCTCCACCATGCGGAGCGCCTGCGTCTTCAGCGCCACGACCTCGGGCACGGCCTCGACGACGAGGCCGGAGCCGGCGAACGCGGCGGCATCCGTTGCCACCGTCAACCGGTCGCCGAGCTCGGCGCGGCCGGCGGTCACGCTGCCGCGGCTCAGGGACTTGTCGACGGCCGCGAGAACCCGGTCGCGGGCGGCGGCCGCCGCGTCGTCGCCCTGCTCCACGACGGTGACGCGGGCGCCGGCCATCAGGAAGGCGTGGGCGATGCCGGCGCCCATGCGGCCTCCGCCGAGCACGCCGACCTGGCCGGGCACGGTCGGCTGGGCGGAGTCGGGCAGGGTGCCGGTCTCGGTGCTGGTCTCGGTGCTGGTCTCGGTGCTGAGCGTCATCGCTTCTTCCTCTCCAGGAATGCGGTCATGCGGGTGAATTTCTGCTCGGACTCGAACAGGCGCGACTGCGCCTCGTTGTCGGCCAGCGGATGCTCCGCTGCGGGCACGTGGAAGACCTCCTTGGCCAGCTGGGTGGCCAGGGGGTCCTGCTGGGCGACCCGGTCGGCCAGCGCATGGGCGGCCGCCAGCAGGGCGGACGGCTCGTGCACCTCGGTGACGAGGTGCACCGCCAGCGCCTCGGCCGCGTTCAGGATGCGCCCGGCCAGGATGATCTCCTTGGCCACGGGTTCGCCGACCAGCGCGGCCAGCCGCCACAGCGCCCCGGCCGCCGGGATGATGCCGAGGGCCGTCTCCGGGTTGCCGAGCCGTGCGGTGTCGGAGGCGATCCGGAAGTCGGCGGCGTAGGCCAGCTCGGCCCCGCCGCCGAGCGCCCAGCCGTCGATGGCGGCGATCACGGGCATCGGCAGCCGGGCGAGCCGGCCGAACAGGGTCGAGTTGATCCCGTTCAGCGCGTCTGCGGCCCGGCGTTCCCGCAGCTGGGCGATGTCCGCGCCGGAGGCGAAGACGCCGTTCGAGCCGGAGAGGATCAGGATGCGGGGTTCCCGTTCGAGGTCGGCGCAGATCCGGTGCAGCTCGTCGATCATGGTCTGGTCGATGGCGTTGCGCACGGCAGGCCGATTGAGCTGCACGTGCACGCGGTCCGGCCGGTAGTCGACCAGCAGGGTCGTGAACTCGATCGACATCTAGACTCGCTCCACGAGCAGGGAAGAGCCCTGCCCGACGCCCACGCACATGGTGGCCACACCGCGGCGGGCACCTTCCCGCTCCATGCGACCCAGCAGGGTGATCAGGATGCGCGAACCGGACGATCCGAGCGGATGCCCGAGGGCGATGGCGCCGCCGTGCCGGTTGACGATCTCCGGGTCGAGGCCGAGCCGGCGGATGCAGGCCAGGGACTGGGTCGCGAAGGCCTCGTTGAGTTCGACGGCGTCGACATCCCCGATGGTCAGGCCCAGGCGGTGCAGCAGCTTCTGCGTGGCCGGGACGGGGCCGAGGCCCATGGTCTCCGGGGCGACGCCGGCGTTGGCTCCGCCCACCACCCGAGCGCGGGGCGTCAGCCCCAGACGCTCGATGGCCGCCTCGCTCGCCACGACGATGGCGGAGGCGCCGTCATTGAGGGAGCTGGCGTTGCCGGCCGTAACGATGCCGCCCGGTCGCACGACCGATCGCAGCCCGGCGAGGCGTTCGAGCGTGGTGTCGGCTCGGGGGCCCTCGTCGGTCTCGATCAGGCCGGCGCGGGTCGGAACGCCCACGATCTCGGGTGAGAAGATGCCGTCACGTTGCGCCTCGAGGGCCAGCCGGTGCGAACGCAGGGCGAACGCGTCGGCATCCGCCCGGCTGATGCCGTCGAGGGCGGCGACCTCCTCGGCCGTCTCCGACATGTAGAAGGTGGCCTTGTCGCGCGCTTTCAGGCGGGGGTTCGCGAAGCGCCAGCCGATCGACGTGTCGACGATCTCGCCCGGTTTGGCGAAGGCCTTCTCGGGCTTGGCGAGAACCCAGGGTGCGCGGGTCATCGATTCGACGCCACCGGCGATCACGAGGTCCGCTTCGCCGGCCTTGATCATGTTGGCGGCCATGTTCACGGCGGACAGGCCGGAGGCGCAGAGCCGGTTGACCGTGATCCCCGGCACACTGTCGGGGAGACCGGCCAGGAGCACGGCCATGCGGGCGACGTTGCGGTTGTCCTCGCCGGCCTGGTTGGCCCCGCCGAGGATGACCTCGTCGATCAGGGCGGGATCCAGCCCGGACCGGGACACGACCGACGCGAGCACGATGGCGGCGAGGTCGTCGGGGCGGATGCCGGCCAGTACCCCGCCGTATCGGCCGATGGGAGTTCGAACACCATCAACTAGGAATGCTTCGGGCATGGCTTCATCACCTTTGATCGCCGTGTTTACTAACTGACCGTTCGTTTTGTAAACAATGTCATAGAAAGTCCCGGCATGGCAACAGGCGGAAGATGCCACGCCGCCGCCGCCGCCTCTTCCCGGCTGAGGCAGACTGGGTGCGTGACCGCAACCCCCCGCACCGCCGCCTCCACCCCCTCCGGCACGGGTCGCCGCCGCGTCGCCCGTCTCGGCATCCGGCTCAATCTGCTGCGCCCGGATCGGTCCGACCAGGCGAACCGGGTCACGTATATCGAGCTGTTCTTCGACCTGATCTTCGTGTTCGCGTTGACCCAGCTGTCCCGCCACCTCTACGAGAACCAGTCTCTGCAGGGCGCCGCCGAGTCCGTCATCCTGGTGCTCGCCCTGTGGTGGATCTGGGTGCACACCACCTGGGTGACCAATCTGCTCGATCCGGCCCGGCTGCCCGTGCGCGGCGTCGTGCTCGGCCTCTCTCTGGTGGGGCTCCTGGTCAGCGTCTCGATCTACGAATCATTCGGCGACCGGGGATTCGTCTTCGCCGTTGCCTACGTCACCCTGCAGTTGGGCCGAACGGCCTTCATGGCACTCGCCCTCGCGCGCCACGACCGCGCCCTCTTCCGCGCCTTCGTGCGGATCTTCGTGTGGCTGGCCGTGGCCGGGCTCTTCTGGATTCTGGGCGGCCTGCTCCCGACCGACTACCGGTTGCTGTTCTGGGCCACGGCACTCGGGATCGAGTTCGTGTCCGCGACGCTCGGCTTCCCGGTGCCGGGCCTCGGGCGGGCCACTCCCGGTGACGGCGAGCTCGCCGGCCCGCACATCGCGGAACGCAGCGCACTGTTCGTCATCATCGCGCTCGGCGAATCCTTCCTGGTGACGGGCTTCGCCTTCGTCGACCAGGACGCTTCGGTGCCGGGAGTGCTCGGCCTGCTGCTGGCCTTCGTGAGTGGTGCGGCCATGTGGTGGCTGTACTTCGACCACAGCGAATACGCCGGCAGCCAGGCGCTCGCCGAGACTGCCGACCCCGGCCG
Source organism: Cryobacterium sp. (assembly GCA_035581905.1). Lineage (GTDB taxonomy): Bacteria > Actinomycetota > Actinomycetes > Actinomycetales > Microbacteriaceae > Cryobacterium. The sequence continues at coordinate 12,347 of DATISQ010000127.1, read as the reverse complement.
CCTCGCCCGGCTCGCCTACACCTACGTCCACGCCCTGATCATCGCCGGCGTGGTACTGACCTCGGTCGGCGACAAAGAGATCCTGGCGCATCCGGATGACCCGGTCATCCTCTCGACAGCCGTCGCGATCACCGGTGGGCCGCTGCTCTATCTGCTGGGGCTGGCGCTGTTCCGGTATGTCGTCGCCCGGGATGTCCTGGTCTCACATCTGACCGGCATCGCCCTGCTGCTGCTGGCGCTGCCGTTCGCCTTCGCCCTGTCGCCGCTCGCGCTGGGAGCGGTGGGCGCCGTCGTGCTGACGACCGTCGCCTGCTGGGGGACGGTCGTGCGCGTGCGGAACGGTACCGACGAAGAGGAGGCCGGCTGACCGCGCCCCAGGTCCCGGACAGCCGCCTGCCGGAATCCGCCGAGGCGAGCGTTGTCGGGCCCGGGGCGTCGGGCCGGGGGTAACGGTTAGAAGAAGTCGTCGGGGGTTCCGGCGGCCTTCGTGACCGAGTCGGTGCCGATGCGGGCGGCGGTGAGCTGGGCCATCGCGACGCGCAGGCCGGACTCCATCTGGGCAGCCCACACCTCGGTTTCGCGGCTGGCGGCGTCGGCGGCATCCGCTCGGGCGATGGCCTTCTCCTTCTCGGCTCGTTCGCTGCGCACCTGCTGGATACTCAGGGTGATGCCGTAGTAGGCGGCCACCATCGAGGCGATGGGCGTGGCGAACACGGCCAGGGCATTGATGCTCTCGCTGGACACCCCCACCAGAAGCATCACGATGAAGGCCAGCGCCAGGGCCACGATGCCGACCAGGACGACCAGAGCGGTGCGCTGGCCGGAGGTGGTCGTGAATCGCGGGGCCGGCTTGGCCGCGGGCTGAGCCTCGGGCTGGACCTCGGGCTGGGCCTCGAGCTGAGCCTCTTCGATGGGCTCGAGCCTCTCGGTCTGATCGGACAGGGGCATCGCCCGGGTGTAAGTGCTGGTCGAGGTGAAATCGGTCATAGTACGCGCTCCGTCGTCAGGGTGCATCGGGGGATGATGCGGTGGGGTCGGTCGGGTCGGTGGGGTCGGTGGGGTCGGTCGGGTCATTGTCTTCTACCGGTTCGGCGCGGTCAAGGCGGGCGTCCGTTCCGCCGGCCGTGCGGGCATCCGTGCGGACGTCCGGGTCGCCGTCGAGGAAAACCCGTTTGTAGCTGCGCCCGTCGGCGAGTTCGATGGTGCGGCCGGAGAGCTTGCCCCGGCTCAGCTTCAGGTAGATCGCCTGGGCGGTGACCCCCAGCTGCGCCGCAGCCTCGGACACGGACAGCCCGGGCAGATCCGTGGGCACGGCACTGGGGCGCGCGGCCCGCTTGCGTCCGGCCGCCTGCCGGGCGGCGATCTCGGCGTCGGTGCCGCTCCAGCGCCACTTCGCGGCGGCCGGTTTCAACCCGGCGGAATCGGCGATCTCGTCCCAGTCCGCGCCGTCACGGAGCGCGTCGCGCACGCCCCCGAGGGAGGCCGGGTCCGCGTCGAGTTCGACGAGCAGGGCACGGATGGCCCGCAGCCGCTCGAGCGGCGCCGAGCCGGGGGCGGCGTCCAGTGCCGCCAGGCGCGACAAGGCGGCACTGGTCGACGGTGCGAGAAAGTAGCCCATGGCGCCTCCCGGGGACTCAGACCGGGTGCAGGGACGACGGAAGGCGGGCCTCCGGGCCGGCTTCGCCGCCGATCGCCGCCGCAAGGCGTTCGCGGGCCCGGCCCAGGTGCTCGTCGAGCAGCTCGGCGGCCGCGTCACCGTCGCCCTCCCCGATCAGCTCGAGCAGGCGCTGGTGTTCGGCCTGGATCAGCGCGGTGTCCAGCAGGTTCAACGACTGCACCCGCACCATGCACAGACGCACCTCGCTGACCAACGAGCGGTACATCCTGCTGATCCGCTCGTTGCCGACCGCGTCGATCAGGCAGGTGTGGAAACGCATATCGGGTTCCACCACGGCGAGCGCGGAGCCGCCGGCCACGGCCGCGATGTCGAGGTTGGCCTGCACGGCCCCCGCGGGAACGGTGCGGGTCAGTGCCAGACGGCGGAGTACTTCGCTCTCGAGGTAGGCGCGGGCCTGGTAGATGTCACGCACGGATTCCGGTCCGAGCTCGGCGACTCGGGCGCTTTTGTGCGCCCCGCGCACCAGTAGTCCCTCGGAGACGAGTTTCTCGATCGCCGCCTTCGCCGTGGGGCGGGCGACGTCGTAACTGCCGGCCATCTCGGTTTCGGTGAGGGCCACGTCCGAGGTCAGGTCCCCCTCCAGGATGCGGGTTCGCAGGTCGTTCGCGATGGCATCCACGATCGATGTTGCCGTTACTCGCGCTACCACGGTGGCCTGCTTTCCTGGATGGGTGATCCCATCCTGACAGACAAAAAGACAATATATGTTGACTTACCTGCACACTTGCTAGACAATCTAGGATGTGTCACGACGGTGTGACCATGACCTCAGTGTGGAGACCTCATCTTTCAACAGATCCTCGATCCAATTCTCGGATCCCTCGTCCTCTCGGCCATTTGTGCCGCATTGCCGCTCATCCTCCTCTTCGTTCTTCTCGGCGTGTTCCGGGTCAAGGCGCACAAGGCCGCCCTGGCCAGCCTGCTCCTCTCGGTCGTCCTCGCCGTCATCGGCTGGCAGATGCCCGTCGGCCAGGCGCTGAGCGCCACGGCGGCCGGCCTCTTCTACGGCCTCTTCCCCATCCTCTGGATCCTGGTCAACGCCCTGTGGATCTACAAGCTCACCGTGGCCACCCCCTGGTTCGAGGTGCTGGGCCGCACCATCCGTTCCATCTCCAACGACCTGCGCATCCTGTCCATCCTGATCGCCTTCTGCTTCGGGGCACTGCTCGAGTCCCTCGCCGGATTCGGCGCCCCGGTCGCCATCTCCGCCGCCATGCTGATGGCCGCGGGCATGAAGCCGCTCAAATCCGCCATGGTGTCGCTGCTGGCCAACACTGCCCCGGTGGCATTCGGCGCCATGGCCGCCCCGATCATCGCCCTCAACGGCGTCACCGGCCTGCCGATCCAGGAGCTCTCCTCGATGGCCGGACGCCAGACGCCGTTCATCGCAATACTCGTGCCGCTGATCCTCGTCTTCATCGTCGACGGCAAGCGCGGCGTCAAGCAGACCTGGCCGGTGGCCGTGGTCGCCGGTCTCGTCTTCGGACTGGCCCAATTCGTCACCGCCAACTACTTCGCCGTCGAGCTGACGGATGTCGTGGCCGCCGTCGCCACCGTGGCCGCCGTTCTGATCATGCTGCGCTTCTGGCAGCCGGTCGAGTCCATGGGCCTGAACGACGACGTCGAGCTGGCCGGGGCCGAGAACCTGGTGAGCACGACCGTGGGTGCCGCGGTCCCCGCATCCGCTCTGCGCAGCACCCCCACCACGGCCCTCAAGTCTGCTCGACGCTCCGCCGACAACCCCGATCTGTCCGACAACACCCGCCCGGAAACCCGGCAGGTGTGGAAGGCCATCGCCCCGTACCTGATCATCATGGCCATCTTCTCGGTCGCGCAGATCCCGGCCGTCAAGGCCTGGCTCAGCGTCGTGGGAAGCGTCACCTTCGCCTGGCCCGGACTGAACGTGACCAACGCGGCCGGCGACCCGGTCCCGGCCACGACCTTCAAGCTCGACCACCTCAAGGCCACCGGCACCCTGCTGCTCTTCTCCGGACTGCTCACCATGGCCCTCTACAAGGTCTCGTTCCGCCAGGGCCTCAAGATCTACGGCGACACCCTCGTGCAGCTGCGCTGGACCATCGTCACCGTCACCGCCGTACTGGCCCTCTCGTTCGTGATGAACCTGTCCGGGCAGACCGCCTCCCTCGGCGCCTACCTCGCCACCGCCGGCGTGTTCTTCGCCGTCATCTCCCCGCTGATCGGCTGGATCGGCGTGGCCCTGACCGGCTCCGACACCTCGTCCAACGCGCTCTTCGGGCAGCTGCAGGTCACCGCCGCCAACGCGACCGGCCTGTCGCCGGTGCTGATGGCCGCCGCCAACTCGTCGGCCGGTGTGCTGGGCAAGATGCTCTCGCTGCAGAACCTGGCCGTGGCCGCCGCCGCCGTCGGATTGGTGGGCGCGGAGAGCGTGCTCTTCCGCAAGCTCGTCGGCTGGAGCCTCGGGCTCCTCGTGCTGATCACGGGTCTGATCGTGCTGCAGTCCACCCCGGTCCTCGGCTGGATGGTGCCGTAATGGCCCGCCGCGGCACGGTGGCCACCCCCTCGAAGACCGTCTCCGGTCCCTCAACGGTATCCGCGTCCGCCGGGATGCTGGGTGCCCTCCGCGCCGCGGTGTCCGACCCGGCCCAGGTCAAGACCCGGGCGATCGACCTGCACGCCAACGCCCACGACGCCTCGCACTTCCTGCTGGTGCCGCAGGCCGTGGTCGTGGCCGCCAACGCCGACGAGGTCGGCAGGCTCCTGCGTGCCAGCCGGGCGCAGGGGATGCCGCTCACCTTCCGCTCCGGCGGCACCAGCCTGAGCGGCCAGGCGCTCACCGACGGCGTACTCGTCGACGTGCGGCGCAACTTCAAGCAGATCGAGGTGCTCGACGACGGCGCCCGGGTGCGGGTTCAGCCCGGCGTCACCGTGCGCGCCCTGAACGCCCGCCTGGCCCGGTACGGCCGCAAGTTCGGCCCGGACCCGGCGAGCGAATCCGCCTGCACCATCGGCGGCGTCGTGGCCAACAACTCCTCCGGAATGGCCTGCGGCACGATCGACAACGCCTATCAGACCCTCGAATCGGTCACGGTGGTGCTGCCCAGCGGCACCGTCATCGACACCGGGGCGACGGATGCCGACGCGCGCCTCCGAGCCCTCGAACCGGAGTTGCACGAGGGGCTGCTGCGCCTCGCGAAGCGGGTCGCCGGCAACCCGGCCTCGGTGGCCACCATCCGGCACCAGTTCTCGATGAAGAACACCATGGGCTACGGCCTGAACTCCCTGCTGGACTTCGACCGGCCGGTGGACATCCTGGCGCACCTGATCGTGGGCAGCGAGGGCACCCTCGGCTTCGTCGCGGAGGCGGTCTTCCGCACCATCCCGCGGCCGACCCACACCGTCACCGGCCTGCTGGTCTTCCCCGACCTGGAGACCGCCAACGCGGCCCTGCCGGCCCTGGTGGGGACCGGGGCGGCCACCCTCGAGCTGATGGACGCCCTCTCGCTCAAGGTCGGCCAGGGTCTGGACGACGTTCCCCCGGTCGTGCGCGACCTCGCGGTGCGGGACCACGCGGCCCTGCTGATGGAATACCAGACCGACAACCCCGAGCGCCTGCAGGAGCTGCGGCACGCGGGCCTGAGCATCATGCCGGAGCTCGGGCTCAGCGCCCCGGTCGAGTTCAGCGCGGACTCCGCGACCCGCGCCCAACTGTGGCACCTGCGGAAGGGGCTCTACGCATCCGTCGCCGGCGCCCGCCCCCAGGGCACCACCGCGCTGCTGGAGGACGTCGTCGTGCCGGTGGCCGCGCTGGGCCGCACCTGCGTGGAGCTGATCCGCCTGTTCGACAAGTACCGCTACCGCAACAGCGTGATCTTCGGCCACGCCAAGGACGGCAACATCCACTTCATGCTCACCGACGGTTTCACCGGCAAGACCGAGCTGGAGCGTTACAACGCCTTCACCGAAGACATGGTGGACCTGGTGCTCGGCGAGGGTGGATCGCTCAAGGCCGAGCACGGCACCGGCCGGGTGATGGCCCCCTATGTGCGGCGCCAGTACGGCGACGAGCTCTACGACGTCATGCGGATGCTCAAGGTGCTGTTCGATCCCGCCGGGATGCTCAACCCCGGTGTGCTGATGAACGATGACCCGGAGGTGCACCTGCGCGACATCAAGCTGGTGCCGCCGGTGGCCGAGGTCGTCGACAGCTGCGTGTCCTGCGGCTACTGCGAGCCCGTCTGCCCCAGCCGGGACCTGACCCTGACGCCCCGCCAGCGCATCGTCACCCTGCGCGCCATCGAACAGGCCCGCCTGGACGGCGACCTGGCCCTGGCCGCCGAGCTGGAGAAGGATTACGTCTACGAGGGCGTGGAGACCTGCGCGGTGGACGGCATGTGCCAGACCGCCTGCCCGGTCAACATCAACACCGGCACCATGATGAAGCAGATCCGGCGCGGCGAGACCGGGCCGCTGATCAACGGCGTCTGGAACACCGCGGCCAGGAACTGGGGTGCGGTCACCCGCGGCGCCGGGCTGGCCCTCACCGTGGTGCGCAAGATCCCCACCCCGGTGGTGGCCGTGCCCAACAAGCTCGGCCGGGCCGTGCTCGGCACCGACACGCTGCCGCTCTACTCGGGTGAGCTGCCCGGCGGTGGTGGCGGGCGTTCCCGCCCCGCGCCGGCACTGGCCCCGGAGGCCGTCTACTTCCCGGCCTGCGTGCAGACGATGTTCGGGCCGGCCACCGCCGGCACCCCCGGGGTGCAGGTCAGCTTCGAGCAGCTCTGCGACCGGGCCGGCATCACCCTGGTCGTTCCCCCGGGCATCGACGGGCTCTGCTGCGGCACGCCGTGGTCCTCGAAGGGCCTGGCGGCCGGCGAGGCCACCATGCGCGCCAGGACCCTCGCGGCGCTGCGCACCGCCACCCGCAACGGGGAGCTGGCCATCATCTGCGACGCCTCCTCCTGCACCGAAGGGCTGCGGCAGACCATCGAGGGTGACCGGGACGAGCCGCGCCTGCGGGTGGTCGACGCCGTCGAGTTCGCGGCCGAACGCATCCTGCCGTCACTGCCCGAGTACAAGAAGATCGAGTCCCTCGCCCTGCACCCCACGTGCTCCTCCACCCGGATGGGCATCAACGACTCCCTGCAGAGTCTCGCGGGCGGGGTCGCCGAGACGGTGGCGGTGCCGGAGAACTGGGGCTGCTGCGGCTTCGCCGGGGACCGGGGCATGCTGCATCCGGAACTGACCGAGTCCGCCACCCGGGCGCAGGCGGCCGATGTCGCAGGGATGGACGCCACCGCGTTCGTGTCGTGCAACCGCACCTGCGAACTCGGGCTGACCCGGGCCACGGGCAAGGAGTACCGGCACGTGCTGGAATTGCTGGAAGAGGTGACCCGGCCGGTCACCGATGACCCGGATGCCGCCGCACCCCGCCTGGCGGAGACGGGCGCAATCTAGCCCCGTCGGGCGAGGGCGCACGTTCTGGAAGCCGGCGCACGGTCGACCGTGCTCCGGCTTCCACAACGTGCGCCACGAGTCCGGTGCCAGGACGTGTGGCGGCGAGCTACTCGGGGGCGCCGAGCACGGCCACGGAGTGCGGCGCGAGCAGCAGCGTGGTGGAGGTGCGGGCCTGGACCGCGTCGCCGACGGGAGCGAAGGATGCCAGCAGCGCCGGGGCATCCGTCGGCACCTGACGGGCCTCCGTGCCCAGGTTGACCAGGATCTCGGTGTCGCCGCGGCAGAGCCGCAGCCACCGCTCGTTCTCGTCGAAGTCGACGCCGACCTGGCCGAAGCGCGGGTCGGTGATGTCCGGACGGGACCGGCGCAACCAGGCCAGGGCCTGGTAGAAGCCGAGCAGGCGCGCGTGGGCCGGTTTGGACACCTCGTCCCAGTCGAGCACCGACCGGATGAATGTGGCCGGGTCCTGCGGGTCGGGCACGACGGCCGGGTCCCAGCCCATGCGCGCGAATTCGCCGATGCGGCCCTTGCGGACGGCCTCGCCGAGTTCGGGTTCCGGATGCGACGTGAAGAACTGCCAGGGCGTGCTCGCGCCCCATTCCTCGCCCATGAACAGCATGGGCGTGAACGGGCCGAGCAGGGTCAGCGTGGCGGCGATCGCCAGCTGCCCGGAATCGAGGGTCGCGCTGAGACGGTCTCCCGTGGCCCGGTTGCCGATCTGGTCGTGGTTCTGGTTGGCGACGACGAGGCGCCAGGCCGGCATCCGTGCGGTGTCGATCGGGCGACCGTGGGTGCGCCCGCGGAAAGTGGAGAAGGTGCCGTCGTGGAAGAACCCGTGGGTGAGCACCTTCGCGAGGGCGCCGAGCGGCTCGAAGTCGCCGTAGTAGCCGGCGGTCTCGCCGCTGACCGCCACGTGCACGGCGTGGTGGAAGTCGTCGCTCCACTGGCCGGTGAGCCCGTAGCCGCCGGTGTCCCGCGGCGTGATCAGCCGGGGGTCGTTGAGGTCGGACTCGGCGACCAGGCTGAGGGGGCGCCCGCAGGTGGCACTCAGCACGTCGACCTCGGTGGCGAGTTCCTCCAGCAGGTGCAGGGCGTGGTCGTCCCGCAGGGCGTGCACCGCATCCAGGCGGAGCCCGTCGACGTGGTAGTCGCCGAGCCACATCAGGGCGTTGTCGATGATGTAGCGGCGCACCGGGTCGGACTGCGGGCCGTCGAGGTTGAGCGAGGAACCCCAACCGGTGTCGCCCGCTTCGTTCAGGTACGGGCCGAACTGCGGAAGGTAGTTGCCGCTCGGGCCGAGGTGGTTGTAGACCACGTCCTGGATGACGCCGATGCCGGCCTGGTGGCAGGCATCCACGAACCGCTGATAGGCGGCCGGTCCGCCGTAGCCCTCGTGCACGGCGTACCAGAGCACGCCGTCGTAGCCCCAGTTGTGGGTGCCGTTGAAGGCGTTGACCGGGAGCAGCTCCACGAAGTCGACGCCGATCGAGGCCAGGTGGGCCAGCCGGCCCGCTGCGGCATCGAGGGTGCCCTCCGGGGTGAAGGTGCCGAGGTGCAGCTCGTAGATCGTGCTGCCGGCCAGCTGACGGCCGGTCCAGGCGCTGTCCTGCCAGACGTGTTCGCCGGGATCGAACGTGCGGCTCTTCGCATGCACGCCGTTCGGCTGGTGCCGGGAGCGCGGGTCGGGGTAGGGCCCCTCGCCGTCGATCAGGAACCCGTAGTCGACGGGCTGGTCGACGGGCTCGGTCACCGATCGGGGTGCGTGCCACCATCCGTCGCCTCGCGGGGTCATCGCCAGGGTCTGGTCGGCGAGTTCGACGGCCACGGTCGCGGCGTCAGGCGCCCAGACTTCGAATTCAGCGGGCATGGTCGGCACCTTCCAGGTCGGTCGCACGGGTCGTGTCGAAGCTGTCGGCGGGCACCAGCAGGGCCACCGGGTAGCGCCGCAGCAGGGTCGCGACGCTGAGGGTTCCGCCGGGGTGGCGTTCATTGGTCAGCAGGTCGGTGACCGGCCGGTCGGGCAGGACCACGGTCGTGTCGCCCCAGCCGCCCGCCGCCGCGAGCCCGAGGGGCAGCCGGGTGGCGAGGGTGACCGCTCCGCCGCGGTCGAAGGCGATCACGTGGTCGGCGGCGGCGCCGAACGCGGCGACCGGGCTGTGCCGGAAGAAGCGTTCGGGCTGGTCGCGACGCAGCCGGAGGGCGCGCGTGGTGACCAGCAGTTTCGCGGCACCGGTCTCGTCGATGGGAGGCAGCCAGCCGTCCTGCACCCGGGCCAGGTAGCCGCGCCGCAGCTCGTAGTCGACCGGGCGGCGGTTGTCGGGGTCGACCAGGGAGGTGTCCCACAGCTCGCTGCCCTGATAGACGTCGGGCACGCCGGGGGCCGTCAGCTGCACGAGCTTGTTCGAGAGCGCGTTGCTCCAGCCGGCGCTGCGCACCCGGTCGACGAACGCGGCGAGCGTCTGCGTGACGGCCGGGTCGTCGAAGGAGGCGGTCACGAGCCCGCGCATGGCGGTCTCGAATTCCTCATTCCGGTCGGTCCAGGTGGTCGACGTTCCGGCCTCCCGGGCGGCCTTCTCGGCGTAGGCGATGAGGCGGTCCGGCGTGGCCGGCCAGGACCCGACGATGGCCTGCCAGAGCAGGTTCTCGAACGGGGCGTCGCCGAGCGGCACGGCCGCGCGCAGGGTGCCGAGGGTGCTCTCCCATTCGGCGGGGATCTCGGCCAGCACCGAGATGCGGGCGCGGACATCCTCACTGCGCTTGGTGTCATGCGTGGAGAGGGTCGTCATCGAGGCCGGGAAGGTGGCCTGGCGGGTCTGCTGACGCCGGTGGAACTCGGCCGCGTCGATCGCGAACTCCCCCGGGTCGGCGCCGACCTCGTTGAGCGAGGTGAGCCGGCTGAACCGGTAGTACGCGGTGTCTTCGACTCCCTTCGCCATCACCATGCCCGAGGTCTGCTGGAAGCGGACGGCCAGCGGATGCCCGGGGTCGCCGAGCAGGGGAAGCAGCGCCTCGATCGCGGGCCCGAGGTCGGGCCGGTGGCGGGCCGCCTCGGCGGCCGCGTGGCGCAGCTCGTCGATGCCCACCGGGAGGTAGGAGCGGTAGACCGGGAAGCAGGCCAGGAGCTCGGCCAGCGCGTCGACGATCGTGGCGTCGATCGTGGCGTCAGGCGCAGCGCCGGGCACAAGGCGGGCCAGGCGCACTACCTCGGCCTGAAGGGTGTGGTCGGCGATGACGCGCTTCCGCGCGTGCACCAGGTCGGGCCAGCCCGTCGGCGGCGCCTCGCTGGTCGGCGCCGCGGCCTCCGCCTGCAGCCGGGTCTCGAGTGCGTCGAGCGCACCCTGCCCGGCCGGGTCGACGAGCAGCCGGTCGAAGTCGGCGAGGGCGTCGTACCCGGTCGTGCCGGCGGTGGCCCAGCTGGTCGGCAGCTGTTCGTCGCCCTCGAGGATCTTCTCGACGAGCACGTAGGCTCCGTCGGTGGCATCCCGCAACCGGTCGAGGTAGCCGCCCGGGTCGGCGAGGCCGTCGGGGTGGTCGACCCGCAGGCCCTGCACGAGGCCGTCCTGCACCCAGCGGAGGATCTCCCGGTGGGATTCGTCGAAGACCCACGGCACCTCGACCCGGAGGCCGGCCAGCGTGTTCACGGAGAAGAAGCGCCGGTAGTTCAGCTGCGCGTCCGCGCGGCGCCAGTTGACGAGTTCATAGTGCTGGCGGGCGTGCACGACGCGGGCGTCCGCGCCGTCATCGGCACTGCCGGGGGCGAGCGGGAACCGGTTGTCGTAGTAGCGCAGCTCATCGCCGACGACCTCGAGGCGGTCGAGCTCGCTCCGGCCGTCCGCGTCGTCGCCGAGCACGGGCAGCAGGATCCTGTCGCCGTTCGCGGCCCAGTCCACATCGAAGGCCTCCGCGTAGCGTGACGCGAGGCCGTTCTGGAGCAGGTTCCACCACCACTGGTTCCGGTGCGGGGTCGCGACGCCCATGTGGTTGGGCACGATGTCGACAAGGATGCCGCGCCCGGCATCCGTCGCGGCCGCCGCCAAACGGGTGAGCGCCTCGGCCCCGCCCCGCACCGGGTCGATGCGGGAGTGGTCGACGACGTCGTAACCGTGGTCGGAGCCCTCCTCCGCAGCAAGGAGAGGCGACAGGTAGAGCCAGTCCGCCCCCAGTTCGGTCAGGTAGTCGAGCACTCCCTCAGCGGCGGCCAGGTCGAACGCGGCCGTGATCTGCAGGCGGTAGGTGCTCTGCGGAATCCTCACGGCTGGACCAGGTGCGCCGGGTCGATCACGGAGATGGTGCCCGTCATCAGTCCGGCCAGGGAGGCCGCGACGGAGTGGTCCGGAGCGGTTTCCGGGGCGTGATAGGCCCGCAGCACCACCAGCGACCGGGAAATGACCGTGTGCAGGGACCCGGCGGGCCGCGGGATCGCGTCGGCGCCCTCGCCCGCCGTGTCGACGACGATCTCCCACTCCGGGGCGTACTCGGCCGAGGGCAGCGTGAACTCGACATCCTCGGCGTCCGCGTTGAAGCAGACCAGGAAGTTCACGTCGGTCACCACCTGGCCACGGGCGTCGCGCTCCCGGATGCCGTCGCCGCTGAGGAACATGGCGACGGTGCGGGTGAGGTGCTCGTCCCAGTCCTGGGACTGCATTTCCTGCCCGTCGGGGGTCAGCCAGACGATGTCGCTCAGCGGGTCGCCCACGGTGCGGTTGCCCGGGTGTCCGTTGAAGAAGCTGCTGCGGCGGAAGGTCGGGTGTTCCCGGCGCAACCGGGATACGGCGGCCGTGAACTCGATCAGCGGGTGGTCCGCGTCGGACCAGTGGATCCAGCTCAGTTCGTTGTCCTGCGCGTAGGTGTTGTTGTTACCGCTCTGGGTGCGGCCGAGCTCGTCGCCGTGCAGGATCATCGGCACCCCCTGCGACAGGAGCAGGGTGGCCACGTAGTTGCGCTGCTGGCGGGCACGCAGGGCCAGGACCTCCTGGTCATCCGTCGGACCCTCGACCCCGGAGTTCCAGGACCGGTTGTGCGATTCGCCGTCCTGGCCGTTTTCACCGTTGGCGTCGTTGTGCTTCTCGTTGTAGGAGACCAGGTCGGAGAGGGTGAACCCGTCGTGGGCGGTGACGAAGTTGATCGACGCGACCGGGCGGCGGCCGGAGTGCTCGTAGAGGTCGGCGGAGCCGGTGATCCGTGAGGCGAACTCGCCCAGCGTCGACGGTTCGCCGCGCCAGAAGTCACGCAC